>NZ_JWJD01000005.1 GCF_000820505.1 Geoalkalibacter ferrihydriticus DSM 17813
GGGCGTATCAAGACCCACGGCCCGGTGTGGGCCCTCAACCACCGCTCCGAGGCCAAGAGCGGCGCCATGGACTGCGCCGCCTGTCACGCTCAGGACTATTGTCTGGAGTGTCACGTCTCGGGCTTTGCCGACGAGCAGGGCGACTTCGGCAACAACCTGATCAACGTGCACAGCAGCGATTTCCACATCACCCATCCCATCGCCGCGCGCACCAACCAGCAGTTGTGCGCCAGCTGCCATGAGNACCTGATCAACGTGCACAGCAGCGATTTCCACATCACCCATCCCATCGCCGCGCGCACCAACCAGCAGTTGTGCGCCAGCTGCCATGAGCCGAGCTTCTGCAGCGACTGCCATGGGGATTTCCGCGGCCGTTCGGGACGCGCCCTGCGCGGCGGCGGAGCTTCGCACGCGCGTACTTTCGGTTTCGGCCTGAGTGACAACGTCGACGCCATCCATGCCGGCACCACTGCGGGGACCAATTGTGATGTGTGCCATTTTGAAGGATCGGTGGCGGCGAACTTTCATGACTGGTCGATGGACCACGCGCGCGAAGCGCGTAGAAATCTCGCCACCTGCCAGGCCTGTCATCCCCAGGGCGATGTGTGCATCAGCTGCCACAGTGCCAGGGGCGGCGCCGGGGGGTTCAATCCTCACGGAGATAAATGGGGCGACCGCGCCGGGCGTCTCAAGGATGCTAGCAACAGCAAAACCTGCCGGATTTGCCATTAATTCATGGATTTCCGGGGTCGAAACTTTCAGCCCGGTACTGTCGCGCACCAGGCGCGCAACCCTTTGAAAACCCATTATTGTCATCTGGCTCAAGGATTCGAAGGAGGTGAGAGTTGCCCTTTGAGCCGAGGCCGAAATAGTTAACATCAAAAGAGAGGCGAGAGCTATGAAGAGAGGTAAAATCGCATTGTTTTCGCTCCTGCTGCTGGCGACCCCGCTGGTCTTTGCAGGATGCGGATCAAACTCATCGACGGAGGACATCACTCCCCGCGCCCAGGTGAGTTTCGTCGGACCCGACCGCTGCGGCGCCTGCCACGTCGACGCATATGATGCATGGAAAGACAGCTGGCACACCCTGAAAGCTACCTACGGGCCGGCCTTTGAGCCGGGCGGCCAGGGCGCCCAAGCAGGTTTGAGTAACTTCAATCCCTGGGTACTGGATAATTGGGGCACGCTCAAATCCTATATGATTCTGGATCAGGTCCCTGCCGCTGTTGCAGATGCCGATCCGGCCATTCCGAGCGGTTCTCTGTATCTGACGCCGTATCTGCATACGCCTCAGGATGTCGCCATCATTGTCGGCGCCACCCGTAAACAGCGCTATGCCGTGTACTATGACGGCAGCCCGGTGGATGGCGCCCTGATCGCCTACCCGGTAGGCACCGGCTATCAGATTCTGGATGGTGTAACTCGCGACTATGCGGGCAATCGTGCACGCGCCGGCTATAACTTTCTGTTCATCGAGATCGGCTTGACCGGCGAAACGGCGTCGCCCAGCGGCAACAACTACGGCGAATTCCGCTCCTGGCAGGAGCGCTGCATCGCCTGCCACACCACCGGTTTCGATCCCGTCGCGTGGGATTCCGCCAAAGCCAATTTTGTTGCCGGCGACCCGTCGCAACCGGACCTCAAGGATTTGTTTGTCACCGACATCCGTGTTTCTTGCGAGTCTTGCCACGGACCGGGCGCCGCACACGCCGAGTCTCGGAGCAAGATCGACATCATCAATCCCGCCGACCTGCAAGGCGCCGCGCGCGCCGAGGTTTGCGGCCAGTGCCACACGCGGACACAGGGTAATACCCTGCATGGGCAGGGCTCAAACGACCAGCGCGGCTATGTTGTCGGCGGGGAACTCGAGCTCATGGACGTCTTCAACTACACCCGTCCCGCATGGGGCGAAGGCAACCGGCAGGTCTCCGCCGACGGCAAGGGTCGTCGTGACCATCAGCAGGATATGGACATCATGCTGACCGATTACATCAACACCCAGTTGAATCGCGGCATGCCCTCGAATCCGCACGGTGGCGAAGCTTGCTTTGATTGCCACAATGCCCACGCCGTCGGCAGCAACGTCGCCCTGCGCGCCTCCGGGCAACCGCACTTGAAAACCGAAAACGATCCGGACGGCCTGATTCGCCTGAAAGAACCGCGTGAGCAGATGTGCGGCCAGTGCCATGCCGGCCAGGTCGATGAATATCTTGACGTTCTCAACGGCCGACTTGGCTGGGATGGTGAGGAAAATGATCCCTTCCGTGGCCGCGCCGACCGCAAACAGCATATATTTTCAACCGACGGCGAAGGCCGCAGTTTCGGCCTCTTTCCCGACGAGTACATCTGGGCCTACAAGGGGACCGACACTGCCGTCAAAGCCAATTACAGCGCCATCTGGCCTTGGGAGAAGAGCCGCTTTGAGCAAGACGGCCATGTCATCGTCTATGGTCCCGCGCCTTGGGACGGTGAAACTACAGACGGCCAAGTGATCCCGTCCTTCATGCCGACTGGCTTTACCGGCCCAGGCGGCTGTGTGGCCTGCCACAAGTCGGCACACGGTGAGTGGAAGGACAGCTGGCACACCCTGAAAGCCACTTATGGGCCAGCCTTTGAGCCCGGCGGCAAAGGCGCCCAAGCGGGTTTGAGCAACTTCAACCCCTGGGTTCTGGATAATTGGGACACGCTTAAATCCTATATGATTCTGGATCAGGTCCCTCCCTCTGTTGCAGATGCCGATCCGGCCATTCCGAGCGGTTCTCTGTATTTGACGCCGTATCTGCATACGCCTCAGGATGTCGCCATCATCGTCGGCGCCACCCGTAAGCAGCGCTATGCCGTGTACTATGACGGAAGCCCGGTACCCGGCGCCCTGATCGCCCAACCGGTCGGTACCGGCTACCAGATTGTCGACGGGGTGACTCACGACTATGCGGGTAACCGGGCGCGGGCCGGATACAACTTCCTGTTCATTGAAATCGGCCTGACCGGGGAGATTCCCGAACCAAGTTCCAACAACTATGTGGAATGGCGATCCTGGCAGGAGCGCTGCATCAATTGTCATACGACCGGATTTGACGTCGCGGCCTGGGATGAAGCCAAGACCAAGTACGTCGCCGAAGATCCGACTCAGTCCGATCTCAAAGACCTCTTCATCGCGGATATTCGCGTTTCCTGCGAAGCCTGCCACGGGCCAGGCGCCCAGCACGCCGCCAGCAGCGATCCGGCGCACATCATCAACCCGGTTGATTTGGCCGGTACCGAGCGCCAAGCTGTTTGCGGACAATGCCATACCCGAACCCAGCGCAATTTCCACTCCTCTCTGGCCAATGACCAGCGCGGATTCGTCCTGGGTGACGGTCAGGCTCTTATGGATGTCTTTGAGTACACCCGTCCCGCCTGGGGTGAAGGCGTCCGTGCGGTCTCCGCCGACGGTAAAGGGCGGCGCGATCATCAGCAGGATATGGACATCATGCTGACCGACTACATCCGTGGCGGCGATTCCTTCCACGGTTCCCTGGCCTGCTTTGACTGCCACAACGCACATGGGGTGGGAAGTAACGTCGCGCTGAGCGATGCCGGCCAAGAGCATCTGAAAACCGCCAACGATCCTGACGGTCTCATCCGCCTGAGCGCCCCACGACAGCAGATGTGCGGCAGCTGCCACGTCAATGTGGACAGGGTGCTCGAGGTTCTCAATGGCCAGACTGGCTGGGATGATGAACCTGCCTTCAGAGGGCGTGCCGATCGCAAACAGCATATTTTTGCCACGGATCGCGACGGCAGAAGCTTCGGCTTGTATCCCGATGAATATGTCTGGGCTTATACGATCGGAGAGCCCCAGGCTGATGCGGCAAGCTACAAAGCCATTTGGCCCTGGGAGATCGCGCTTTATGAAGACGACCCGGCATTCGATGTCGTCATCGGCGAGGAACCCTGGAACAACTAATCTGAATCTCTAACCGCAAGCCCAGCACTGCCTCGCATCGTTTCAGACGCTGAAACGGTGCGAGGCTTTTTTTTCTACAAATCCTCTTTCAGCCGCTTGCACAACGTCTTGAGAACCTTGATGCGCGCATAGCGCTTGTCGTTGGCTTCGACCAGCGTCCAGGGTGTGATCTCGCTGGAGGTGCGCTCCACCATGTCGCACACGGCCTGTTCGTAGTCATCCCACTTTTCTCGGTTACGCCAATCCTCGTCGGTAATTTTGAAACGCTTGAACCCGGTTTTTTGGCGGGACTCGAAACGGCGCAACTGCTCGTCCTTGTCGATTGTGAGGAAAAATTTGGCGACCAAGGCGCCGTTACGCACAAGTTGCTCCTCGAAGTCGTTGATCTCGCCATAAGCGCGCATCCAATCGGTGACCGTGCATAATTTCTCCACCCGCTCAACCAGCACTCGTCCGTACCAGGAGCGGTCGAAAATCATCACGCGGCCGTGGCGTGGCAGATGTCGCCAGAAGCGCCACAGATAGGGTTGGGCGCGTTCCTCGTCGCTGGGAGCGGCAATGGGAATGATGTGATACCAGCGTGGGTCGAGGGCAGCGGTGACGCGGCGGATTGAGCCGCCTTTGCCGGCGGCGTCAATGCCTTCGAAAACCAGAATCAGGGAGCGTTGGGCAAACGTTTTTTTACGCAGCAGCAGGTTGAGCTGCCCCTGGTAATTTTCCAGGTCTTTTTCATATTCTTTTTTATCTTTTTTTTTGGAAAGATCGAGGCTGCGCAGCAGGTTCAGGCCGTTGGTGGCGGGCAGAGCCGGCGGGGCGGGCCGACGTGAATGGGCCGGCGGTTCGGCGCTGAGACGCTGCCGGAGGGCGGCAAGCAGGGCCTTGCCGACACTGAGATCGCGATAGCGGGAGTCGCTGCCCTCGACCACCAGCCAGGGAGCGTCGGCGGTGCTGGTCTGGCGCAGGGCATGTTCGGCGGCGCGACGCAGGGTGTCATAATGCTCATGCTGCCGCCAGTCCTCGGGTTTCACGCGCCAGCGCGTAGCTTTTTTGCTCTCCAGGGATTTAAAACGCTCGCGCTGGGAATCCTTGGAGAGGTGCAGCCAGACCTTGAGAACCAGTGCCCCCTCGTCAGCGAGCATGCGTTCAAAGCGCAGGACACGGTCCATGGCCTGATCCAGATCGGCATGGCCGCAACGCTCATAAGTACGTGCCAGAATCGGCTGGGTGTACCAACTGCCGAGGAAAATGCCGATTTTGCCCTTGGGCGGCAGCCGCCGCCAGTAACGCCACATGGGCGGCCGTTCTCGCTCCTCGTCGCTAGGCGGGCCCAGGGCGTGGGTTTCAATAAAGCGCGGATCCATCCATTCGTTTAGAATCTTAAGGGTTTCGCCCTTGCCCGCGCCTTCCAGTCCTGCCAGCACCAGGATCAGTGGAAAACCGCGTTTTTCCCCCAACTCCATCTGCGCCTCAAGCAACGCCTCACGCAACGCCGGCACTTGCGCGTCGTATTCTTCCTTGTTGATTCGATGGCCCAGTTCAGCAGATGCAAACATGGCAAACCTCCCGCGGATAATGTTCTAAAACCATATCACGCGGATCAAATCTGAAAAGGCCGAATCTTCTAGGGGACGTTGTTTAATTGTTGCAAAAATGCCTGGGAGCCTGCTTCAAGTTAAACTCTCTTGCGGGGGAATTTAAAGGTCTCGCGATCGTTGACGAGGAAACAACGTCCCCGGGGGGGCTCCTGGAAATCTGTGTCCCTTTGCCTTTGGATTCTGTTAGCGGAAAGTCAGGCGCAGGCCAAGCAGGAGGGTATGGCTGTCGTATTCCCAGTCGACACTGGTCTGGTCGGCGAGGCGCAGGGTGGCGTCAAGGGTGGCGAAGTAGCGGTACCCGAGATCGACTGTGAGATGGTTGTTGACCTGATAGCCGAGACCGCCGCCGAATTGATAGGCAAACACGTCGTCGCTGTCGTCGCCCAGGGGGGTGCCGGCCAGGCGGGCGTTGTTGAGGGAGAGTCGGGCGTAGCCGGCGCCTAGTCCGACATAAGGCAGCCAGGGGCGGGTGACATGATATTCAGCGAAGCTGTTGACCATGAGGCTCCATACGCTCACATCGCCCTCGGCGGCGAAACGGCCGTCGGTGAAGCGCGCGTCCTTAAGGTCGTTGGCGCGGTAACTCCACTCCAATTCCATGCGTCCCTTGCCGATCTGTGGGTAGCGCTCGGCGAAATCGTAGCCGAGAGCCGCGCCGAAGGCCATGCCGCCGTCAAAATCGGCGTTGAAACTGCCCTGATGGCCCCGCACCCGGGCTTCGTCGAGGAGTGTGCCGCCTCCCCAGGCGCCGACATAAAAACCATCGGCTGCGTGCAGGGGCAGTGCAAAGAAAAGGGCGAAAATCAGGAAGAGAAAATAGCGGAGAAAAGTACGTGTCTGCATGACGCAGTCCTTTCAATTCGAAAAATCTTTAAACCCAGTCGCTCCAGTACGGGAAAAATGCGGCTGTCAGTCCACGGTCAAAGTGGTTTCGACTTCCAGGTTGTCGAATTCTGCTTTGATAATGGCTGTGCCGGGACTCAGGCCCCGCGCCGTTCCCTGGTGCCCAGGCTCGTTGCTGATCACTGCGGTTTCGCTCTCGCTACTTGTCCAGTTTGCGTCGCGGGTCAGCTCGCGATTGCGGCCGTCGTTGAAGCGGCCGGTAAGGGTGAAGTCCAGAGATTGCCCTGCGGTCACACGGCGCTCAACCGGAGAGAGCGCTAAAGACTCCAGGGCGAGATCGGCGACGCTGAGGCCGATTTCGGAACTCAAATTAGCGAAGGTGATCTGGATCAGGGTTGATCCTGGGGCAAGGCCGCGCACACGACCTCTTTCTGGTCCGGTGTTCTGGACGGAAGCGATGCTTGGGGCGGTGCTGTTCCAGGTGACGTCGCGGCTGATGTCCTGAACGCTTAAGTCGGCAAAAAACCCCCTGGCCCTAAGCATTCGCGACGAGTCCGGCGGCAGGGGGAAGGGCTCATCCGGGGTGATCTCCAGGGCGACGAAGGGAGCGCTGGTGACTTGGAGCAGGATTTCAACCTGATCAAGGTCGCCGAGGACGGCTCTGATCCGTGTTTCGCCGGGATTCTGAGCCGTGACCCGGCCACGCTGGCCGGAAGCGTTGCTGATAGTGGCGACGTTGGGGTTGGTGGACGACCAGGTCACCAGGTCCGTCACCGCCTGGCTGCCGCCCGCACTGAGAAAGGCCTGGGCTTCCACCTGCAAGCTGGTGTTCAAGGCAATGCGGGGGGCGGCGGGAGTGAGGCTGAGGCCGGATGCCGGTGAGCCGACCACATTGAGGGTGCTGGTTGCGGTGTGCCCACCGAAAGTCCCCCTGATAGCGGTGTTTCCAGGGTTGAGGGTGGTAACCAGACCCTTGTCGTCAGCTGAATTGCCGACGCGGGCTACAGTCGAATTACTCGACGACCAGTCGACCTCGGCGGTCAGGTTGCGTTCTGCGCCGGAGGAGAAGGTTCCCTTCGCCTGAAAAGCAAAGGCGACCAGATTGGCCAGCGCCGGATTGCCCGGACTGAGGCTGAGGCTTTCCAGTTGAGCTTCGGCCACAGTTACGGGAATCACCGTCTCGGTGGCGCCGAAGCGGGCGAAGATCTGCGTTTCTCCAGGCGCGACGCCGGTCAGGCGCCCTTTGTTGGAAGGCTCGTTGCCGACCCTGGCGATGTCCGGATGCACGGACGACCAGTCGGCGTCGAAGGTCAGATCCTGATCGCCGCCTGCAAAGGAGCCCGTTGCCGCCAGTTGCATGCTGATTCCCTGGGGCAGTTCGGCTTGCGGCGGAGCAGTTGTCAAGGCGAGGATAAGGTCGTCGGTTATTGTGATGTCCAGGGATTGCCTGATGCCCTCAAACTCGGCGTGGATCTGCGTGGTTCCAGGCGCAAGACCACTCACCCTGCCGCGGGTCGGCGCCTGATTGCTGACGGCGGCAACCTGGGGATCACTCGATGACCAGAGAACCTCCTCTGTAATGGTGCGGGAAAACAAGCCTGAAAAATTTCCGATAGCGGTCAGTGGCGTAGAGGTGCCTTGGGCGAGGCTGGTCAGGGGCGCGGTAATTTCTATAGAGCTGAGGGGCGTGAAAGTGTTGGGTCGGCTCGGATCCTCGCTCTCGCCACAACCCCAGAAAATGAACAGGGTCACAGAAATAATCAGAATCCGTCCCAGGTGCATGCTTTCCTCCGGATTTTTCAGGAATTTCAGGTTGATTTCGTGCGATAAAAAAAATAGCATGAACATTCTCCCTATGTCGCCCGGTTTAATTGTTTAATTGAGACGACAGTTTTTTTTATCCTTTCTTCGGCCTTTTGCAACTGGCCCCCGCGAGCCCGTGAAATTTTTTCTGTCTTTCCCTCATCGAATTTTTGGTAGCTGGCTGCGTCGTGCCAGCAACGCCTGGCAGAGCCGCTTCCGCATCAGCGAAAATACTTTCATGCTGGTCATGGCGGTCGTTATCGGGCTGCTCTCGGGGCTGTGCAACTACGCCTTTCGCATGACCATCGAATTTTTCGAATGGGCGGTCCTGGAGCGGGGCTTTGTTCTGCTCGGCGCCAGTCCTGATTATTGGACCTGGGGGCGGCTGCTGGTGTTCGTCTTTCCGGTGATCGGCGGAATCTTATTGATTCCTTTCGGTATCTTCTTCGCCAAGGATATGCGTTACGGCTTTGCGCGTTTTCTCGAGCACGTCAACTTGCGCGGCGCGAAAATCCCCCTGCGCACAATCTTCACCCGCGGCGCGGCTTCGGCCATCACTATCGGCACCGGCGGCTCGGCCGGACAGGAAGGACCCATCGCGCAGATCGGCGGCGCCGTCGGCAGCCAATTCGGACAGGCGTTTCGCGTCAGCGGCGATCACCTCAAGGTGCTGGTGGCTTGCGGCGTCTCGGGCGGGGTGGCGGCGACCTTCAACGCACCCATCGCCGGAGTCTTTTTCGCCGCGGAAATCGTGCTGCTGTCCTCTTTTCAACTCTCCAGTTTCACCTATATCGTCGTCGCCAGCGGCATGAGTACCGTGGTGTCGCGGGCGCTGCTCGGCAACATCCCGGCCTTCGCCGTGCCCCTTTATTCCCTGGGTAGTCACTGGGAACTGCTTTTTTATGTCGCCCTGGGCATGATCGTCGGTGTGTTGGCCGCCGGCTTCATTGAAATTCACGGTCGCATCAAGGATGCTTTCGATCGCCTGCGCATGCACCGGCTGGCCAAACCGGTTTTCGGGGGGCTGCTGGTGGGGCTGCTCGGCATCGGTTTTCCCCAGGTGTTCGGCAACGGCTACCATTTCATGGAGCGGGTGCTGCACGGCGACGGTGTCTGGTATCTGCTCGCCGCGCTGGTGCTGATGAAGGCCCTGGCGACCTCCATCACCCTGGGCTCGGGTTTGCCCGGCGGCCTTTTTGCCCCGGCTCTCTACATCGGTGCGGTGACCGGCGGCGCTTTCGGCAAACTGGTACAGATGCTGTTTCCGGCGTTGAACATTTCGCCTGGCGCCTTTGCCCTGGTGGGCATGGGGGCTTTTCTCTCGGCGGCGACCCATGCGCCCATGACCGCCATCTTTCTCCTGTTCGAGATGACCGCCTCTTACGAGGTCATCATCCCCATCATGCTCTCCTGCGTCATCGGCACCAGCATTGCCCGCCATTTGAAGAAAGACAGCCTCGATACCCTTGAACTTTCCCGTGCGGGCATCGACCTGGAGGCGGGCAAAGAGCGCAACATCATGAAATCCATCAAGGTGGGCGAGGTGATGGTGCGCAAACCTGAGGTTTTGCCGGAAAACATGACCTTGGGTCAGTTCGCCGAGTTTATCGCCGGCACCCGCCACACCAACTTCCCCCTGGTCGACGATGCCGGGCGGCTGACCGGCATCATCTCGGTTCAGGATTTTCTCGGTGTGGTGTTCGAAAAAGATCTCATGGACCTGGTGGTGATCAAGGAGCTGGCGACCCTTGATGTCATCACCGTCACCGCAGACGCTAATCTCGACGAGGCCATGCGCAGAATCGGTCATCGTAACATTGAACAGTTGCCCGTGGTTGATGGCGCGGACAGCCGCAGGCTGGTGGGCATCATCTCGCGCCGCGACATGGTGTCGGCCTACAACCGCGCCCTCATGACCCGCAGTCTTGAAGAAAAGAGCGAAGTCTGATGAAAGAACGGATGCACAAGCAAGATGTCGCGCATGATCTGCTGGCCGAACTCAATCCCATGCAGCGCCAGGCGGTTCAACATGGCGAGGGCCCGTTGCTGATCCTTGCCGGTGCCGGCTCGGGCAAGACGCGTACGCTGACTCAGCGTGTCGCCTGGTTGATTCGTGAGCAGGGAGTGGCGCCCTGGCAGATTCTCGCCGTGACCTTCACCAACAAGGCCGCCGGTGAAATGCGCAGCCGCATCGAAAAGCTGCTCGGCGGCGGCGAGTCGCCCTGGGTATCGACCTTTCATTCCCTGTGTGTGCGTATTCTGCGGCGTGAGATCAGCGCTCTGGGCTATACCTCGGATTTTACCATCTACGACGATCAGGACCAGGAGCGCCTGCTGCGCGAGGTGCTGCGCGAACTCAATGTCAGCGAGAAGCTGTTCAAACCGCGCGCGGCCGCTTCCGCCATCGACGCTTGCAAGAACCGCGGCTTGCTGCCCGAGGAGATCGAGCGCGACGACCACCGAGGCGAGCAAGTGGCACGCATCTACGATCTCTACCAGAAGCGCCTGCGTCAGGCCAATGCCTTGGATTTCGGCGACCTGATCATGCTCTGCGCTCATCTGCTGCAGCAGGAAGACGCCGTGCTGCGCCGTTGGCAGGGGCGTTTTCGCCATGTGCTGGTGGATGAGTTTCAGGACACCAATGCCGTGCAGTATCAGCTTACCCGGCTGCTCGCGGGCGGTACGCGCAATCTGTGCGTGGTTGGCGATGATGATCAGTCGATTTATCGCTGGCGCGGCGCCGAGGTCGGCAACATTCTCGGTTTTGAGCGCGACTATCCGGAAGCTGCGGTGATCCGCCTGGAGCAGAATTACCGCTCGACGCGCACCATCCTTGACGCCGCGGGCGAGGTGGTGGCGCAAAATCGCGGGCGCAAAGGCAAGACGCTGTGGACGGAGAATCCCCAGGGTGATGCGATCAGCCTTGAGACGCTGCCCGATGATCGCGAAGAGGCGCGCTTTATCGTCGACGAAATCGACCGTCTGCGCCGCAACGGCCGCCATCTTCGGGATCTGGCGGTGCTCTACCGCACCAACGCCCAGTCCCGGCCCCTGGAGGAGGCGCTGGTCGAGGCGCGCATCCCCTATGTAATGATCGGCGGCATCAAATTTTTCTCGCGGATGGAGATCAAGGATGTGCTCGCTTATCTGCGGGTGCTGGTCAATCCTGCGGATTCCATCTCGGCGCGGCGCATCATCAACGTGCCGGCACGCGGTATCGGCAATGCGAGTGTGGCGCGCATCGCGCAATACGAGGAAGACGCCGGAGGTTTTCTCCCCGCTTGCCGGATGGCCTTGGAGCGCGGTGTGCTGGGTGCGGCCGCAACCCGGCGGGTGTTGAATTTTGTTGAGATGATGGAGGGCTTGCGGGCCAAGCTCGCGCAATTGCCTTATCCTGAATTGACCAACGAACTCATCGAGGCGAGCGGCTACGGACCGGCCTTGCGTGAGGAGGGCACCGAGGAGGCGCGTGAGCGCTTGCGCAACCTTGAGCAGCTGCTTGCCGGCATGGAAGAGCATCGCTCCAGTGAAACCGGTCTGCATGATTTTCTCGAGCAGGTGGCGCTGGTCACCGACCTCGACAGCTATGACGGCAGCCTCGACCGGGTCACACTCATGACTCTGCATGCCGCCAAGGGTCTGGAATATCCGGTGGTATTCATGACCGGCATGGAAGAGGGTCTGTTTCCCCACAGCCGCGCCGGCAGCGGCGGCGAGGAGCTTGAGGAAGAACGGCGCCTGTGCTATGTCGGCATGACCCGCGCCATGGAAAAACTCTACCTCAGCCACGCCCGGCGCCGCCGGATCTACGGCGACTACCAGTTCAATCCGCCCAGCCCGTTTCTTGCAGAAATTCCCACTGAGCTGCTCGCTCAGACATCGCCGGCTTCGGCCCCGGCCCTGGCGAAAACCGCCGGACACAACCTTGCTTCGGTGTTCGAGCAAATGGGGCGGGCACCGGCGGCCTCCTCATCCGGCGCGGCCGCACCGGTCGTCGGCGACGAATTCGAGGAAGAGGTGCAGGTGGTCCCCGAAGCCGAGGAAGGTCTGCGCATCGGCACCCGGGTCCGCCACCCTAAATTCGGCGTCGGCCTCGTGCGGCGCCTCGAAGGCAGCGGCGACAATCAGAAGGTGACGGTTTACTTCAGCACCGCCGGCCCCAAAAAACTGTTGCTCAAATTCGCAGGGCTGGAACCGGCCTGATATTTATTTAAGGTTGGATTGTTTTTGCCTGAGGGGTTATTTTTGTGGTAAGATTCCATTAATAATCTGTGGCCACCTACTGCATTGATTGGAGCCTTCCCAGGAGAACGAACAGGATGGACCCTCGGTTCAAAAGCGCTCGCCGGTTTGTCGGCGTCCTCTGCGGGCTTTTGATCGTGCCTTCTTTGCTGCTGGCGCCGGCCTGCGCCTGGAGCCTCACCTACTGCCCTCTGCCCATGGTCGACCCGGCGCGGGTGGTCACCGAATCCCGTCCCTTTCTCGATTACCTGAGTCGTGCTCTGGGGCGTGACATCCGCATTGATTACCGCCCCAGCAATGCCGAAGTGGTGCGTGCCTTTAGCGAGGACAAAATTGATCTGGCCGAGATCGGGCCGCTGCCCTATCTGGTGTTACGCGAGACGGTTCCCCATGCACAAGCCCTGCTCTTCTTTCTCGAAGAGGGTGCCACGCGCACCTATACCTGCGCCCTGGTAGCACCTTTCGACGGCGCCGCCGACCCGCGCGCCCTTCTCGCCGACCGTCCCCAGGAGCTGGTCGTGCCCCAGATGCTGAGCACCTGCGGGCCCCTTTCCGCCGTCTGGCTGCTGCACCAATGCGATCCGGAAATGGCGCCGCCGCCGTTCAGAGCTCTGGGCAACCATGAGAGCGTAGCCTTGAGCGTCATCCGCGCCGAGGTTCCCGCAGGCAGCATGAAAACCCTCATCGCCCGCCGCTACGCTTCCCTGGGGTTGCGCATTCTGGCCGAAACGCCGCCGCTGCCGGTGTTCGCCCTGGTGGTCAATACCCGCACCCTGTCCGAGGAGACCATTGCCGACATTGCGCGGGCCTTGTGCGCGGCTGGCCCTGCCGAACGCACTGGTTGGACCATCGGCCGCCACGGATTTGAAAAGGCGGAAGAAAACGCTTATCGACCTTTGGAGGAGATGCTGGGGAAATTGGGTAGGCGCGCGGGAGATTTTCTGTTGCCATGAACAAAAATGCGCCCCACCTGTTCTATGCCTTGCTGCTGCTGTTGCTCTGGCTGCTGGTGGCTTTCTCCCTGCGGGCGCGCTCCTTGGAGCAGGTTCAGGCCTATCTCGCGGAACAGGCAGCCATCCAGGACGTGGCCTGGCGCGCCACTGTGCAGAAGTTTGAGCAAGGCATAGAGATATACCTCCAAGAGTACATCTTGCGGCCCGAGATTTTTGCCATCCTTGAGTCTGCGCAGAATGCCGAGGAGCGCGACCTGGCCCGCGCACGGCTCTACCGGACTCTCTACCCCGTCGATGAGCTGCTGCGTGAGAGGGGGCTGCGCCAGTTTCATTTTCATCTTCCCGACGGCACCAGCTTGCTGCGTTTTCATGCTCCACACCGCCATGGCGACCCGCTGTTCGATGTTCGCTATTCCGTGCGGATGGCTAATCTCGAGCGGCGCTCCCTCAGCGGTTTTGAAGTCGGGCGCAGCATGTCGGCCTTTCGCCTGGTATCGCCTGTCATCTCCCCCGAAGGCCGCCATCTGGGCAGCGTGGAATTGGGGCTGCCCTTTGAAGTGCTGCGTCGTTCCGTTGCGGAACTCAAGGACGGGCGCGAATACGCACTCTTGTTGAATCCCGAGGTGCTCGATTCCGTCACGGACAAGCGCCTGATCCTTGCCCCCTGGGCCGGCGATGAAGAAGGGTGGTTGATCGAGGATCCCCGGCGTGAACTCCCCCATGCGCCGCCGCCTCTCTCCACCACGGCTCAAGTCCTGGAGAAGCGGCTCGCTGAACTCAAATCCCTGCGCAGCACCTTGCGCCAAGGACGCAGCGGTGCCTTTAAGGTAAACCTCGGCAGGGACGCCCATGCGGCTGTATTCACGCCGATCCACGATATGCAGGCGCGTCTGGCGGGCTTTTTGGTTTCTTATGGGCCTGCTCCCCAACTGACGGCTCAGGCGGCTCATTACTGGGCCGGTCAGGTTGCCGCCGGCGCCCTGCTGACGCTGCTCGGGCTGGTCGGATACCGCCTCATGGTCAGCCGGGAGAAACTGCGCCTGGCTATGGAGGAAAGCCGCCGCATGGCGGTCGAGGCACAGGCGGCCAATGCGGCCAAGAGTCAGTTCCTGGCCAATATGAGCCATGAGATCCGCACGCCCATGAACGGCATCATCGGCATGTCGGATTTGCTTTTGGATACTTCTCTGACATCGGAGCAGCGCCGGTATGCCACGACAGTGCGCGGCAGTTGCGAAGCTCTGCTCGGTATTCTCAACGACATCCTCGATTTCTCCAAAATCGAGGCGGGACGTATGGATGTGCAAAGTGTCGCTTTCAATCTGCGCGACACTCTGGTCGCCGTGACCGATCTGCTGAGCCACGGCGCGCGGGAAAAGGCTTTGACCTTTACCTGCTTCATCGATCCGGAAGTGCCCGCCGATCTGCGCGGCGACCCCGGTCGCTTGCGCCAGGTTCTCCTCAACCTCGGCGGCAATGCCGTCAAGTTTACCGCTGCCGGCGAGGTCGCCCTGCGCGTTGAGCACTCGGTACGCGACGACGGTCGGATGTGGTTGCGCTTCGAGGTTCGGGATACCGGCATCGGAATTGCCGCCGAAAAGATGGACGCTCTTTTTCAGCCTTTCGGTCAGTTGGATGCCTCTCATACCCGAAATTTCGGTGGCACCGGCCTGGGACTGGCCATTTCGCGACGGCTGGTGGAGGTGATGGGCGGTGAGATCGGTGTTAAAAGCGTTGCCGGGCAAGGCTCATGCTTCTGGTTTGAGCTGCCTTTTGTCCCGGCTGCTGTCGCAAAGCAATGGCGGCAAGAAGACACCGTGAGGGTGCCTACCCTGTCTGCACCCTGGTCTGCCGCACGGATTCTGCTCGCCGAGGATAATCCCGTCAATCGCCTGGTGGCCCTGCGCATGCTGGAAAAGCTCGGCCTGCGCGCGGAGTCCGTCAACGACGGTCGCCAGGCCCTGGAGGCTCTCGACGCCCAAGCCTACGACCTGGTACTCATGGACATTCAGATGCCAGAACTCGATGGTTTCGCGGTGGTCGAGGAACTGCGTTCCGGTCGCCGTGGCGCACCGAACCGCCATACGCCCGTCATCGCCCTGACGGCCCATGCCATGAAAGGCGACGAACAGCGTTGTTTGGACGCGGGTATGAGCGACTATCTGGCCAAGCCCGTTCGTGCCGGGGATCTGACCCAAAAACTCGAACATTGGCTGAAATCGAAATGAGGTTCCGTCCTTACCCCGCCCCAGGCTAGGCTGGTCCGAGCCCCACCGGGGCTCCTGCCTTTTTTATCATTAAAATCTCTCCCCGTTCGCATTGACTCCCCTGGCGCCTCAGTTAAACTGAAAACATACAAAGAAGCCTTTTTGAAACACAAAAAAGGCAGGGGTTTTTCACTCGGGCGCAAATCGGTGCGGAGGCATCGGGCTGCGACACCAATGAGGAGGCGGTCATGGCAAACGGCAGTCAGGACACGGCAACCAGGCAATTGGGGAATATCCCTTTTGGGGCGTTGATCGGTGGCCCCATGACGGCTGCGGTGGAAGCGCAGGCTAAGGCAGCGCAATCGTCCTTGGGTTTCATCGAGGGTGTGGCCTTCGACGATCAGGGCAAGGTACGTGACGTCACCTTTGACTATGAAGGACCGGGTGGTCCGCAAACGCTCACCGTACCGATTCTGACCATCGTGCCCATTCCTTTCATCCGCATTGATGACATGACCATCAATTTTAAGGCCAGCATCAACGCTTCGACGGAAACCTCCACCACCACTTCGACCTCCAAAGAGGGCAAGGTGGCGCTGGCGGGAAGTGCCAAATACCTGTTTTTCAGTGCCAAGCTCGATGCGTCTTATTCCAGTAAAAAGGATTCATCGGCCACCAAGAATTCAAAATATTCGGTGGAATATACCATGGACATCAATGTCCATGCGGTGCAGGACGACGTTCCCGCAGGTATGGCCAAGGTGCTCAATATCTTAACCGACAATATCAAGGCCGGGCAGCAGGGCTCGCCTTAAGCATCGGAAAGCAAGTCTATGGCAGAGCTGCATCAAATTCTGGGAGCGTTGCTGCGCGATATTGCCCAGGCGCGGTTTTCCTCCGATATATATTCCCGCAATATCAGCCGTTATTACGAGCAGAATTCCTTGCTGCGCCGTTTCCCGGTGCCGCGGGCGGAGATCGAGGAGGTGGAAATCGAGTTGAAATTTTCGCTCAGTGGTGTCGATTTTTCCGGCGGCAGCGGCGAAGGACGCGAGGTTCAGCTGGCGTCATTCTTCGAACGCCAGAGTAACGCGCTGGCCAGTCGCTTCGTGGAAACCGCCGCCGCGGCGGCCCGCTCCCTGGGCAAGGACGATTTGGCCTCGGAACTGGGTCGTGAGGCCTTTCGCATTGATCTGCGCCAGGATATGCTGCGTTATCTGATGAACAATTATCCGCATCTTATCGACGCTGGCGGGCGATTTGATGCGGATGCCGCTCAGGAAGGTCTCAAGCCGGTCGTTGCCCGTGCCCTGGCCTACCGCATGGAGCGCGTTGAGAGTGTGGATCCTGATCTGGCGCGCGGCATTCTGGGAAAAACCGAAATCAAAAGCGTACTTGCTCTCATGCAGAAAGAAATCCGCGAATTCTGGGGACGCGGCGGAGATTGCCGGGTGCTGGCTGAAATCGGCGGCGCGGCCCTGGCGGAATTGCCGCCGGAGGTCATTTCATCCATCAAGATCAAGGCGGGTTTGCGCAACTATAACTGGACGCAGATCGAAAGTCAGGAAGAGGGGCGCACCTGGCGGTCGCTGAGCCCGGAATAATGCCTCATTTGGAGATACGCCATGCCGGAGAAAAAAGCGGGAAACAGAGAGGGTTCCTATAACACCACGGCGCTGTCCCTTAACCAGTTGATCGGTGCGCCCCTGCACGCCATGATCGAGGCGGAAAGTCAGGCGGCCCAGGCAACGGCGGCATTCATTCGGGAGTTCGGCTTCGAGGCGGACGCCGACCATGGCGAAGGGCATGACGATGATTTCGGCAAGCTGCGCATGGCCTCCTTCCGTCAGGAGAGTGTCGGTGGCGACGGCAAACCGCGCCGCGTGCAGATCGATGTGCCTTTGCTGTCCCTGCTGCCCATTCCGGCGTTGCAGATCAAGGATGCCCAGGTGGAGTTTTTTGTCAAAATCGTTGATGTCCAGCGGGCGACGCGCCATGGGGTGACGGCAAATCGCAACGAGGAATTGCCCGATCTGCAGCCCATCGATTTCAAAGCGGCGCTGGCCCGGGATCCGGCGAGCAGCGGTGGGCGCGCAACGGAAATGCAGATGAAGGTAAAAATCAACATTCAGCAGGCCGATGTGCCGGCCGGCATGGCGCGCCTGTTTCATCTGATGGAGCAGGGCATTTCAGCCCGTGAAGTCAACTCCGGAGATTAGCCTATGGTTCCCTCCCCGCCGGGTCTGCCCTGTCCCCGCTGTGGCTTCCATATCGCCACGTCGCTTGAGCTGCTCCTCGCGCAGCGGCCGTTTTTCTGTGCGGCCTGCGGACTCAAGCTGACCCTCAATGTGGATCAATCCCAGGGCGCCCTTGAGCGGTTGCGCGAACTCAAGGACGGACTTGACGCGGCCGAAAATTTGCGGCGCTCAGGCCCGGGCTGATTATGTCCGTCCCGCGAATTTCTCCATGCTAGCCAGCCGTTTTCATCCAAGCCGCGATGCATTGTCCTGCCCCGAGAGTTTACTTGGTGATTCTGAAACGCAACAGATGAGGACAGCCTTGGATGCAGCCCTGAGGACTGCTCTCCAAGCGCTGCGGGCCGATTTCAGCGGCATGGTCGATGCGTATGATCTGCCGGCGCGGATGCACGGCTGGCTGCGCGATTCGCGTCCGGACGGTTGGCGGGGTACCGCGGCCGCCCTGGGGTCAGTCGGTTATTTTCTGGGCCGCTGTTCGCCGCAACGCGGACTGGCGACTCCAGCCGTGAGGGATTATCTGCGGCGGCGCTGTATGGCGGCGATGATTGCCAGCAGCCCGCGTCTTGTTCAATGGCGCAGCATCCTTTCCGGCATCCCTGATTGCTGGCTGCCCGAGGAGTGGCTGCTGCGCAGTTTGCGCAGACAGCTGGCCGCCGATGAGCGTTTCAGCTCTCTTGATCTGCAACTGGAGCTGCGTCTGGCCAATTCCGGCGGCAGGGCCTGGCTAAAGGCGCAAAGCACCAAAGAATGGCAGGCGATTCGCGGGCAGTTGGTTGCCGGCCGGCCTTGTGTCGTAGAATTGATCCGTGAGCAGGCGATGCCGAATTTCCTCGGCCGCGAAACCCTGGTGGTTTTTGCAGCGCAGGAACCCGCCGCGAATTTGGTTGTCCTGCACGTCTACGCACCCGAGCAAGGTGCGCGACATGCAACCCTGCAACTGGATTTTTCCGCACAGGAGTTGGTGGTGCGGGAAAGCACGGAACTGCTCGGCACGCCGGTGCGCGGGTTGTTTCTGCTTGATGCGCCTCAGCAGGCGCCGCCAGTCTGCAGAGGCCAGCGGCTGCTGAGGCGGCTCGGAGTGGCACAATTGCTGTGGTGGTGGCACCATCGCGGCTCTCCACCGCCCTGGGATGCTTCGACAGATCGTGAGGAGTTGCGGGAAGACAAACAAGGGCCGGCCTGATAACCTTGCGCGGTCGCCCATTTTTTTTAGGAGGTTTATTATGAAAAGGTTCGTTCCCGCGGCGCTCGTTGCCGCGCTGCTGTTCCTTGGCGCGCCCCTGGTGTTTGGCGCGGATGAAATTATCTCGACCCTCGATGACCAGCAGGACATCGCTCTGACCATCTACAACGAGGATCTGGCTCTGGTCAAGGACCGCCGCCAGGTGCGCCTGCCCGCCGGGACAAACCGTCTGGCGCTGGATGGCGTCAGCGCCCGCATGCAACCGCAAACTGCCTTGCTGCGAACTCTCGACGGCGAAGCCGATGTGCAAATCCTCTCGCAGTCGTTTGATTTTGATCTGCTGACCCCGCACAACCTTCTGAAAAACCATATAGGTCGCCAGGTGCAGGTGGTGCGCACTCATCCCCAGAGCGGCGCCGAAACCACCGAGACGGCGACTTTGCTGGCCTACGGCGACCAGGGTGTGGTGTTGCGTCTGGGCGAGCGCATTGAAACCGAAATTCCCGGGCGCCTGGTTTTCTCCGAGGTTCCCGCCAACCTGCGCGAGCGTCCGACCCTGGTGGTCGAGGTGGACAACCCCCGCGCTGGGACGCGTCAACTCGAATTAAGTTATCTCACCGGGGGCTTGTCCTGGCACGCTGATTACGCGGCCGAACTCAATGCCGCGGGCGATCGCCTCGATCTTTCTGCCTGGGTGAACCTGACCAATGAGAGCGGCACCGCCTACCGCGACGCTCAAGTGCAGCTGGTGGCCGGCGCGGTGCAACGCGTCACTGATGCCCCGCGCCCGCAGCGAGACCTGATGGTGCGCGCGGCGCTGGCCGCCCCCATGGAAAAAATGGAGGCGCAGGGTCTCTTCGATTACTATCTCTACAGTCTGCCGCGCTCCACCAGTATCGCCGAGCGTCAGAGCAAACAGGTTGCATTGTTCAGCGCCGCCGCGGTGCCCGTGCGCAAGGAATACCTGCTGCGCGGCGCGGACTATTATTACTCTGGCCGCTACCCCGATCTCGGTGAACGGCTGGCGGTGAGCGCCTTTATCGAATTTATCAATCGTGCCCAGGACGGTTTGGGGCTGCCCTTGCCCCAGGGTATTTTACGTGCATATCAGCGCGATGGCAGCGGCAACACCCAGTTCATCGGCGAGAATCGCATTGCGCACACCCCCCGCAACGAAAAGGTGCGCCTGAGCCTTGGGCATGCTTTTGATGTGACCGCGGCACGTAAGCAGACGGACTTTCGCCGCATTTCCGGCGGCGAGCGGCAGACTCCGGTGGTGGAAACCGCCTTTGCCCTGACCCTGAGAAATGGGAGTGATCAGGTGGTCAGGGTGCGCGTGGAAGAGCCTCTGCCGGGGGATTGGGAAATTTTGCGCGAGAATCTGCCCCATCGCAAGGAGGCTGCCCACCTCGCGGTCTGGGAGGTGGAGGTGCCTGCAGGAGGCGAAGCGCTGCTCGAATACCGGGCGCTGGTGCGTTATTGAGCCTACAGGCCAGGCTGAAAGAAAAAAATCCGTAACTATTCAGTGGCAACGTCCGACAGGACCGCAGGGTGCGGCGGTTGAGTGCTGCGGCAAATGTTTGAGCCGCAGGTGAGTTTTTGCCGCACGCGATGCCGCCGNGGCGGTTGAGTGCTGCGGCAAATGTTTGAGCCGCAGGTGAGTTTTTGCCGCACGCGATGCCGCCGTACCCTGCGGTGCATGCTGAACAGTTAAAAAAAATCCCGTCGTTGCGCTGCAAAGACGGGATTTTCTTTCTTAGCGGTGGCTGGATTTGAAGCGTTTGAGCCAGGCCTGGAAGTCCTGCTCCTCGTTTTCCAGCTCAAAGGCGTTGATCAGGCCGCGCCGCAAGGCGCTGGCCACGGCACGGTTGCGCAGATTGAAGGCGTCGCCGAACTTCTCGCTGTGAAATTGTTCCTGGTCAATGCCGAGCTTGGCATAGAGGGAGTTCAGCCGGCTCTGCACGCCGCGCCGTGACAGGTAGCGGCGCTGCGCGATGAGATTGTCGGTGAGGCCCAGGGAGATATCGAGCAGGGCTTCAAATTCGATGTCGGACAGGGACGTCTGGCTGTGGCCGGTGCGGCCCTGGACTTTGCGCACCTCGGGATCGATCCAGCACTGCTCATCGATGAGTACCGTGCGGATGGCGGCGGCGATGCGGTCTCGGGGGTTGGATTTAAGGACATAGCCGTAAACCGTCTCCGGCGGCACGATGCGCAGCAAGGCACGCACATACATCTCGTCCTTGTACTGGCTCCAAAAGACGATGCGTGCCAGGGGCCGTTTGTCCCACAGGGCACGGGCGAAGTCGACGCCGTTCATTTCAGGCATCTGAATATCGCTGATGACCAGGGGCCGCTCGATCTGCGTCGCCATTTTAAGGGCTGCAAGGCCGTTGTCGGCACGTTCAATCTCGCCGACATAGTCTTCCTCGCGCAACAGGCGCTCGAGAAATTCAAAATCCTTGGGGTTATCTTCCGCAATAATAAATTTAACTGGTTCCATGGTCGGTCTTGCCTTTGTCGCGCTCGTGGCGCGAAGAGCCGTTGAGGGGCAGGTTGAGTTCAAAGCGCGTCCCGCTGGTGAAGCGCGATGGACCCCATTGCACGCGGGCACCCATGGCCCGGGCCCGTTCGCGGATGTTGTTGAGGCCGCGGCCGGTGATCGGCTCCTGACCCTGGAAACGAAAGCCGCAACCGTTGTCTTCGACCACCAGCACCACCTCGTCATCGCGCCGATCGAGGGTGATTTCGTAGCGGCTGGCCTTGGCATGCTTGATGACGTTATGCACGGCTTCCAGCGCAATGCGGTAGAGGGAGAGCTGACACAGACGGCTTAGGCCCAGCCCTTCGACCTGCGGGGAAATGTAAAGATGGTACTCGGGAAGATGCGCTTTGTCGAGATGTCGTTCGAAATGAGATTGCAGGGCGGCACCGAGACCGAGAATCTCCAGGGTCTGGGGATGCAGGTTGTCCATGACGTCGCGCAGATTGGCGATGGCGCGTTGCAGGTCTTCTTCGATTTTGCCGAGTTCCTCGCCGCTTCCATTTCCCGAGCGTAGATTCTGCAGGGCGCGCAGGATATCGGAGAGATCGGAAAGAGACTGGTCGTGAAGGTCCATGGCGATGCGGCGGCGCTCTTCCTCGGCGCCCTCCAGCAGCTTCTCGGTACTTACCACCCGAATCAGACGGTCAGTCATCTGATTGATGGAAACCGCCAGATCGTCGAGTTCATCCTGGACCCGTTGCGGTGCGGGCGGCGGGGTCAGGTCGCCGCGGACGATGCGTCCGGCGCTGTCGGACAAAGTCTTGATGCGGCGCTGCAAACGTCGCGCGAAAAACAGGGAGAGCAGAGTGCCCAAAGGGATGGCGGTACCGACGCCGATAATGGTGATCAGCGCCGTGCGTGCCACCAGTTCATCGATGTTCTGCAGATGGACGTCGCGCAATTGTTCGCGGCGTTGTTGCGACTGCTCGGCCAGGGCGACCAGCTGCGGGCGCAACAAGCCCAGGGCCGAGAGAAAACGGCTGCCATCGTAACCGTGACGCGGATCGAGGTCGTTGACAGCCTGGTTGAGCAGCGCGCGGGTGCTGTCGGGCAGGGGCATAAGGGTGAGGATGCGCTTAACGGCCCCAGCCAGATGGTCGTGCAATTCCGTCAAGGTCTCCAGGGCGGTGATGTCGAGTTGCGCCCGACGGGTGACATGGGAAACCAGCCCCTGCATGCGCTGCGCGGCCAGGTCCGCTTCGGCAAGAGCGACGAAGGTCTGGCTGACTTTGGCGGCTTCCTGCCGCTTGACCGAAAGATCCCAGTAAGTGTACTGGAGAAATATCACCAGCACCGTGGTGAGGGTCAAGACCGTGGCGGGGGCCAGAAACATCTGCTGTTTGAGGGTTAGGCGCATCATGTATGAATATCACAAATAACGTTTCGCGGCACCGTGCAATCGCACAGTGGCTGGTGATGACTTGCTCGCGTTTTTTTGCGCAAATCCACCTGTTCAGAATCCTCGCCGTAAGCTAAAGTCGACACCATCAGCAGCTTGTTGTGGCAGGCGAGTTGCTGATGGTGACTCCCTTTCATCGTTTTACCTCCCTCTCAAAACGCCGAAAGCCGACGGGATACCTCCCCCGTCGGCTTTCGGCGTTTTGGCCTTTCGTTCTTGATTGCTCCGACCTGCGCGGTAGAGAGATCCCTGCCAAACTGGTGGTCATCCACGCCTTTTTTCGGTAGGATACAAAGCTTGACGGCTGTATGCCGAAGTTTGACCCCCTGCGGCGTGAGGCATCCCCATGAACGAATCTTCCGCGACAACCACACACAAGCAAGCCCTTCCCCTGCCTGAAATCCTTGAGCGCGCCAGGGACTGCCTGTCCGATCTCGGTGTCGCATACGAAGCGCCGCATCGCGACCTCGACATGCTGCAGCAACGTCTCGCCGAGGGGCGTTTTCACCTTGCGGTCATGGGTCAGTTCAAGCGTGGCAAAAGCACGCTGCTCAATGCTTTGCTCGGCGAAGATCTGTTGCCGACCGACATTCTTCCGGCAACCTCCATCCCCACCTATATTCTGGCCGGCGATGCCGTGCAGGTGCGCGTTTATTTCAGCGGCGGCGAACCTGCACGGGATTTTCTGCCGACGGCCGAGGTGCCGCTGAGCAGGGTGCTGGCCGATTATGTCAGTGAACAGGGCAATCCGCATAACCACCGGGGGGTAAGCCGCGTGGAAATTTTTCATCCCGCGTCCTTGCTGCGCCAGGGGGTGGTGCTCATCGATACGCCCGGGATCGGATCGACTCTGAAGCACAACACTGAAATCACTCACCAAACTTTGCCGCGATGTGACGCCGCCCTGTTCCTGGTGTCGCCGGATCCGCCCCTGACCGAGACGGAATTGGAGTTTCTCGGCCAGGTTCGTGCGCTGCTGCCGCGCATTTTTTATCTCTTCAACAAAATCGACTATCTCGACAGCCGCGAATTGCAGGCGTCCCTGGAATTTTTGCGGGAGAATCTGCAGCGGGCACAACCCGGTGGCGAAGCCCCACGGATTTTCCCCATCTCCGCCCGTCAGGCGCTCGACGCCCGCCTGCGCGGCGATGACGCAGCTCGACGGAGCAGCGGGCTGGCTGAGGTGGAGGAAAATCTCATCGACTTTCTGCGCCGGGAGAAGATGCAGGTGCTGCAGGCGGCTCTCAAGCGCCAGACGAGTGATATTTTCAGTGACGCGATTATGAAGCTGCAGGTGACTCTAAGCGCCCTGCATCTGCCCCAGGAGGAATTGCAGCAACGCCTGGATCAGTTCAAGCAGACCTTGCCCGAGATTGAACGCGAACAGCTGGCCGCCTCCGACATTTTGGCCGGTGATTTGAAGCGTCTGGTCACGCATCTCAATGAAGAGCTGAGCCGCCTCAGGGAACAGGCGCTGAAAGAAATCGCGCCGGCGGTTGAAACTTATCTCGACAGTCTCGAGGACCCCGAGGAAATGGAGCGGCTGGTGCGTTCGACCCTGGAGCGCGCCATCCCCAAATTTTTCAGCCCTGCCTTGCAGTCCGTCGGCGCGCGTACCCGCGGTGAAGCCATCAAGATCCTGACCCTGCACCAGCAACGCAGCAACAAACTCATCGAACAGGTGCGCCGCAGCGCGGCGGATATTTTTGCCGTGCCCTACCAGGCGCCCGCCGGCGAGGGCGCCTATATCGCTTTTTCTCCGCCCTCCACCTGGAATACTCAGGTCATGATCAGCGATCTGGATCCCCTTGGGCAGCGCCTGTCCCGCAAGCTCCTTTCCAAACGTTTTCGGCGCAACCGCACGGTTAAGCGCCTGCGCCGCCAATATCAGGGTCTCATCGGTCAGAATATCGAGCAGATCAGTTGGGCCCTGCGCCAAAGTCTTGATGAGAGCTTCCGGCGTTATGACGCCGATTTGCGCGAGCAGTTGAGCAAGACCGTGGGCGCCGCTCAGGATGCCGTACGTATCGCCATGGATCGAAAAAGAGCCCTGCGCCACGAGACTGCAGCCGAGGAGGTGCAGCTCAACAAGCACCTTGAGCACCTGCTGGCATTGCGGGAAAGCTTGGGATAAGTCAAAGGCTCTGGCGAAAAGAGCCAGAATTAGAAGGCAGGGCTAACCGCACGGGGCATTTTCATGGAAGCTGAGGCGTTTGCGTACCGGAATATGCCGCATGGGCCTCTGTTTGCAGGCGGTGCGGCTCTTTCTGGTAGCGCGGTGAATGATGAAAGAGCAGCAGTTTTTGCACCCCGGCGCGACGACCAAGATGGCCGGCAAGGGCGGCGGTGAGATGGTTGCGCTCCTCGGCCAGATGACGATCGGCTTCGGCAAATACCGCTTCAATGGCCAGCAGATGGGCGTTGGCTGCCAGCGCAACGATTTTCTCGACATTCTCCGCGGTGGGTGAGGCGTCGGTGACATAGGCGATTTTCATCCCCGCCTCGCAGTGCGCGATATCCCTGGCAAGTGCACCGAGAGCGCGCTTTTGCGTTCCCCCGTCGCGCATGGGCACGTCAACCAGGGTGTGGTCCGGCGCCTGGGTGCGCAGCAGATCCTTGAAGCCCCCCAGCCAGCGTCCTGGCGGGTAGCCGAGTCTGTCGAGGGCGTCGGGGTGAATGGCCACATGAACTTTTTCTTCCAGAGAAAAAGCCAGGGAAATGATGTCGCCGTGGTCCAGGGCCAAAGTCCGCACCTGGTAGTGGGGGGTGTCGTGCAGCAGGCCCTCGGGGCAGCCAAAAGCCGTGGCGGGTCGCGGCTGAAAACCTTCGGCGGCGCAAAATCGCACCGCCGCTCCTTCGCCGCTCGGCGCCCACTCGCGCACCTCGATGCACAGGGGATAGCCGCGGATCAGATTCCAGGTATAGCCGGCCAGGCGGTGGCCGATACGTGCGCTGATGCCGGGCGGACCGTACACCAGCAGGGGCTGCTCGCGGTAGAGAAAGGTGCGCAGCAGGTGGTCGAATCCGGCGAGATGATCAATGTGCGCATGGGAGAGAAACACGGCCTGAACTTTAAGCAGGTCCCGGGCCGCCAAGGGATGCAGGTCGCCGCAGTCGAACAGCAGGGCTTCGCGCCGGTGGGCGACCCGCACATAGACGGCGGGATCATGAAAAGGGTCGTTGACCGCCCTGGCGAAAAAGGTTGAGCGCATGTCTGCCGGCCACGGAAGGATGGCGCCCGCCGCCCCCGCTGTGGTTGCCAAGGGCGGCGGGCTTAGGAATTCAACGTGCTTTGACGGTCGTGTAGAACAAACCGTCGCGCCGCTGAACCAGAAGACGCAGAACTTGATCCTTGGAGATGGTTTCCAAGATTTTCTGCGCTTCGGAGGAAGAGGTGACAGTGCGACCGCTGATTTCGACGATCAGATCTCCGGGCCGCAGGTTGGCTGCGGCCGCCGGTCCGCCGGGTTCGACTTCCGTCACCAGGGCGCCCTGTTTGCCTTCGAGGCCGAAACTGCGGGCGCGCTCCGGGGTCAGTTCGTCGAGGGTCAAACCGAGTTTGGCCGTTTCGCCGACGGCAGCGCGCACCTCGGGTGGTTCATCGCCCAGGCGGCCAACTTTGATGCGGATGTCGCGGGTCTTTCCCTCGCGCCAGATCTTGGCGCGGGATTGGGTGCCCACGGGGGTTGCCGCGACAATGCGCGGCAAATCATTGTGCGAATCGATTTTTTTGCCGTCGAATTCAAGGATGATGTCGCCGCGCTGCACGCCGGCCTCTTCGGCAGGGGTGCCCTGCAGCACATCAACCACCAGCGCGCCCCGGGATTCCTTGAGGCCGAAGGAAGCTGCAAGTTCATCTGTGACCGGCTGAATCTGCACCCCGAGATAGCCGCGCGTCACCCGGCCTTCCTCGCGCAATTGCGGTAGTACGATCTGCGCGGCATTGATGGGAATGGCAAAGCCGATGCCCTGGCCGTGAGCGACGATGGCGGTGTTGATGCCGACCACCTCGCCGCGCATGTTGAACAGCGGCCCACCCGAGTTGCCGGGATTGATGGAAGCATCGGTCTGGATGAAATCATCATAAGGGCCGGCGCCGATCACTCGCCCTTTGGCCGAGACAATGCCGACTGTAACGGTCTGATTGAGGCCGAAGGGATTGCCGATGGCCATGACCCATTCGCCAATATTGAGCCCATCGCTGTCGCCGAGCGGAGCCACGGGCAGGTTTTCGCCCGTCTCGATCTTGAGCAGGGCGAGATCGAGTTTGGAATCGGTGCCTTTGATCTCTGCGTCAAAGGCGCGGCCGTCGGCAAGGCGCACCCTGATCTCATCGGCGCCGTTGACCACATGATCGTTGGTCAGAATGTAGCCGTCGGCGGAAATAATGAATCCCGAGCCCAGGGATTGCTGCGGCCGGGGGCGCTGTTCGGGCATGCCGCGGAAAAAGCGCTCGAAAAATTCATCGAAAAGATCGCCTCCCGGCCCGGGCATGGTCGGGGCGCGGCGCTGAACGGTGCGCGACGTGCTGATGTTGACGACGCTCGGCATCAGTTCCTGCGCCAATTGGGTGAAGTCCGGGGGGGCGGCGGTCGCGGGCTGCGGCGCCGGTGGTAGGGAAAAGCCGATCAGTACGGCGAGCACCAGGGTTATTCGCCAGAATTTCTGCATTCTATCCTCCTTAAAATAATGTCTCGGAGACTATTTAAGCATCCAGCGCAGGGATGTCAATGCAGGACAGGGAGGTGAGGCGGGGGATCAATCGATGTCGGTATCGGCCGCGGCCAAGGGCAGGTAGACTTTGAAGCAGCTGCCTTCGCCAGGCTTGGAGCTGACCTCGATGCGACCGTGATGCGCTTCGATAATCCATTTGACGATGGACAGGCCGAGGCCGGCACCGGTCTCGAGGGTGAGGTTGCTGTCGATGCGGTAGAAGCGATCGAAAATACGTTGCAGGTGTTCCGCCTCCATGCCCACGCCGGTATCGCTGACGCTGATTTCCGCCTGTCCGTCGGCGCGGATTAGGCGCAGATCGACGCGCCCGCCCGTGGGCGTATACTTGATGCCGTTGGACACAAGGTTAAGCAGCATCTGGTGCAGGCGCAATTCGTCGCCGTCGGTGTAGAGTACGGCCTTTTCGGGCAGGTTGAATGAGACGGCAATGCCTTTGTTTTCGCCGAGGATCTTTCCCTGCATGGCCAGCTCGTGTAAAAGCTGGTTGAGGTTGACCCGTTTGATGGTCATCGGGGTCTCCCCGGCCTCGCTTTTGGCCAGCAGCAGGAGGTCGTCGATGATGCGGCCCATGCGATCGATCTCTTCCAGGTTGGATTCAAGGACCTGGCGCAACTCTTCAGGATCCTTGCCCCAGCGCAGAGCGACTTCGGTTTCGCCGCGCAGCACGGTGAGGGGGGTGCGCAGTTCGTGGGATGCATCAGCGGCAAACTGGCGCATGCGGCGAAAAGAGTTTTCGAGCTGTTCCAGCATGTGATTGAAGTTCTTCACCAGCCGCCCGATTTCGTTGCGCTCGTCGCCTTGCGGAAGGCGCCGGGACAGGCTGTCGGTGTTGATCTGGGAGATGGTTTGGGTGATGTCCTCCACCGGAGCCAGGGCCCGATCGGCGAGAAACCATCCGCCCAGGGCCAGGGCCGCCAGAGGCAGGGGAAAAGACAGCAGCAGAATCAAGGTCAGCCGGTCGAGAATGCGCTGCGCCGGCTTTTCGCTGGTTCCCACGCGGACAATCCCGTGTACCGCAGCGCCCAGGAGCAGTGGCTGGTCGAGAATCCGCAAGGCATCATTATTGCGCTTGATGGTTTGATAGCGGGGTTGGCCCGCCTCCGCCAGGGCGGCAAGAACAGGCGCCTCTTCGTCGGGCAGGGCGTCGGGTAAGGTTTCGCACCACAGCCTGCCTTGGGCGTCATAGATGCCGACAAAGGCCCCCGCGCCGCTCAGGGCCAATTCATGGGCCAGTCCACGGCATAAAGCGGAATCCTGAAGGGGGGCGCCCTGCACCTGCTCTGCGACGTTCGTGGCGATGGTAAGCAACCGATCGTCGAGTTCCGTCTGCAGGGTGCGCGCCAGGCTCAGGTACCAGAAAACACCGGAGGCCCCCAGTATGAGGGCCACCGTGAGAACGTACCAGAGAGTTATGCGAAAGCGGATGGAGCGGAGGAAAAACAACTCAGTCCGATTCCTTTAGGACATAGCCCACGCCGCGTACGGTGTGGATGAGTTTCTTGTCGAAGTCGCGATCAACTTTTTTGCGCAGATAGTTGATGTAGACATCGATAATGTTGGTGAACGAATCGAACGTGTAGTCCCAGACATGCTCGGCAATCATGGTGCGCGTCAGAACCTGATTGGGGTTGCGCATCATATACTCGAGCAGGGCATATTCCTTGGAAGTAAGATCGATTTCCTTGTCGCTGCGCCACACCTTGTGGGTCACCGGGTCCAGACGCAGATCGGCGAAATGCAGTTCGGCGCCACGATCCTGGGTGCCGCGGCGAATCAGGGCACGTACCCGCGCCAGCAATTCGGCAAAGGCGAAGGGCTTGGTCAGATAGTCGTCGGAGCCCGAGTCGAGTCCCGACACGATGTCGTCCACCGTATCCTTGGCGGTGAGGCACAAGACCGGCGCAATGACCTCGCGGGCCCGCATTTCGCGGATGACGGTGATGCCGTCTTTTTTCGGCAGCATGACGTCCATCAAAATCAGATCGTAAGGGGTGTGCGTCGCCATGTCGAGACCTTCGTCCCCTTCATAGGCGACATCGACGGCATAGCCTTCTTCCTCAAGCCCTCGTTTGATGAAGCTGGCGACTTTTTTCTCGTCTTCTACAACCAGAATGCGCATGATGATCACTCCTTTGGGTAATTCGTCCGGGCCGGCGCAGCGCGCAGTGTTGCCCGCAGTTTCGTCATTTCAGTTTCAGTTTGACCAGAACCTCGTTGGCGCTCTCTTCGACCGCCTTTCCCGAGACATCGACGATGGCCCAGCGCTGGCGGCGGAAAAAACGTCTTGCGAAAGCGATTTCCTCTTCGATGCTTTCATAGTCGGCGTAGGCGCTACGCGGATCCTGGCCGAGGTTGCGCAACCGCGAGGCGCGCAGTTCCATCAGGCGTTGAGGATCGATGAGCAGCGCGGCTACCCGTTTCTGGTCGACATCGAAAAGCTCCTTGGGCGGATCGATGCCCGGCACCAGAGGAACGTTGGCGACTTTCCAGCCTTTGTGCGCCAGGTAAATGGAGAGCGGCGTCTTGCTGGTGCGTGATACGCCCACCAGGACGATGTCAGCCTTGTGCAGGTTGCGTACTTCCTGGCCGTCATCGTGCTTGACGGTAAATTCCACCGCGTCGATGCGATGAAAATACACCTCGTTGACGCCGTGCAGCAGTCCCGGCATCTCTTTGGGGGATATGCCGAAGAACTCGGACAGCCGCATGAGCAGCGGCGTGATCAGGTCGATGCTCGGCAATCCCAGGGCATCGCACTCGTCATGAATCATTTGCGCCAGTTCGCGATTGACGATGGTGTAGACCACCAGCGCCTGGTGCTGCAAGGCCAGATCAAGGGCCTCATAGGCTTGGTTCTTGGTGCGAACGTTGCTGATGCGCCGCACCCGGGTTGAAAGATCGCGATACTGGGTCAGTGCGGCCGCAACGGTCTTCTCGGCGGTTTCTCCCGTGGCATCGGAGAGCAAAAAAATATGCTGGAGTTCCGCCATGTCGCTATGCTCGTCGACAGTTCCGTCTTGACCGGAATTGATAGTTGTTAGCGCAGGTTGCAGGCGCTAAAAGCCTCATTAACTGTTCTGAATTAGACTTGAACATTAAGGCTTTGTCAAGGTTTTTATTGTCTTTTTCTATTGTCTCTGCTAGAGAAGAAACCATGGAACAGAAATGGTTGGAAATTCATATCAGCGTGCCTGCGGCCGCGGTGGATCTGGTTTGCCATGAACTGGCGGCGCTGGGTTCAACGGGCGTGCAGGTGTTTGAGCGCAAACTCGATACCTTTGTCGTGCCCGATCCCGAGGCGGATGCTCCCGATACCTATCCGTTGCAGGCCTATTTCGCGGCCACGGAGGATCAAGCCGAGCTGGCGCAGCGAATCAGTGAAGCCTTGGCTCCCCTGCACGCGGCTTTTCCCGGGAACTGGAGCGATCCGCGGATGGTGCCGGTCGCGGGTGACGACTGGGCCGAAGGCTGGAAGCAGCACTTCCCGGTTTTCCGCGTCGGCGGCCTCGTGGTGCGGCCGAGCTGGGAGGAGGTGACACCCGCTTCCGGAGAAGTTCTGGTTACGCTCGATCCCGGCATGGCTTTCGGCACCGGCACCCATGGCACGACCCGTTTGTGTCTGGAGGTGCTCGTCGAAACCCTGGCTGCCCAGGAAAATGCGCCGCGCGTGTTGGATGTCGGTACGGGCTCGGGGATTCTCGCCATCGCCGCGGCCGTGCTCGGCGCTGCACAAGTGGTGGCCTGCGACATCGACGAAGAGGCCTGCCGGGTTGCGGCGGAAAATGCAGCCGCCAACGGCGTTGCTGACGCAATCGAGATTACGGTCAGGCCCCTGGAAGAACTCGGCAGCGGTTTCGACATCGTTCTTGCCAACATTTTGGCTGAAGAGAACGTGCGCCTCGCCGCAGAGCTGGTCGCGCGCCTCACGTCGGGTGGGACACTGATTCTTTCAGGTATCTTGCAAGAGAAGGAAGCCCTGGTGCGAAAGGGTTTTGCCCCCTTTGCCCTGGCCGGGCCGCAGGTCAGCTATCGCGACGAGTGGGTGTGTCTCACCTATCGGCGAGTCGGTTGAATGCGCCGCTTTTTTGTCAACCCCGAACAGCTTGCCGGCGACGAAGTTATCCTCGATGGCGAGATTCAGCATCATCTGGCAAGGGTGCTGCGCCTGGTGCCGAAGGATGAGATCGACCTGCTCGACGGCCAGGGGCTCTGCTGTCGCTGTCGTATCGAAGAGCTTACAAAAAAAGGCGTTCGACTCCGTGTTATCACCCGCATTCCCGCCCGGGAGAGGGCTTTCCCCATTCGATTGATTCAGGGTTTACCTAAAGCCGACAAGATGGATCTGATCTTGCAGAAGGGAACCGAACTAGGCGTCGTCGCCTTTACTCCGCTGTTGGCAGAGCGCAGTGTGCCGCGTCTGGAGCCTGAACGTCGGCAGCGCCGTGGACAGCGTTGGGAAAAGATCATTCTGGAGGCCGCTCAGCAGTCTCGCCGCGCAATTCTGCCGCGTCTTGATGCTCCTCAGCCGTTAGCCGAGGCGTTGCGCGGCGGCGAAGATCTACGCTTGTTGCTGTGGGAGCAGGAGAGCCGGCCGCTGGCCGAGGTGTTGCCGCCCCGGATGCCTCGTGCCGCCGCCGTTCTGATCGGTCCAGAAGGCGGGCTTGCGGCGGCCGAAGTCGAGCAGGCCAGAGCCGCGGGGTTTGTACCGGTCAATTTCGGCCCCCGCATTCTTCGCACGGAAACCGCTGGATTTGCGGTTGTTACCGTTTTGCAGTATCTCTATGGGGATCTCGGCCCTGCTACCAATGCGGATCGAGGGATTCCGGCACCCAAGGAGGCGCTATGAAGTGTCCCAAATGTGGTTTCAACAGTTTCGATTATCTGGAAAGCTGCAAAAAATGCGGCAATGACCTCAAGGAATTCAAGGGGCGCTTCAATCTGCGCAGCCTGCTGTTTCCTTATCGGGAAAAGTCGGTCGCGGTGGCTTCTGCCGCTGCGGCAATGAGCGCGCCCAAGCCGCAGGACGCCGACTTTGACTACGGCTTTATGGAGGAAGATCAGCCGGAGGCCGTGCCCGCGACGCTGCCGTCCGCCGCAAAAACCGCATCCGCTGCCGATGATGCCTTCGATATCGATTGGAATCAGGAAGAGCCCGCCGCGGATCTTAACGCTGAGTCGGCCGGCGGCCCAGGATCGACGACAGCAGTCGTCGGCGAGTTCGATTTCAGTACCGACAGCGAACTTGACGGTCTGTTGCAGGACGAAGTGCCTGAGTCCGGAATGGATGCCACTGTGAACGAGCTTGCAGAGCCTGCAGGAGAGCCGTCTCAGGAAAAACCGCTGGATGTGGCCGACTGGAGCGATGACTCTCTGAATGAACTGCGCCTCGACGAGGACCTTTCCGCGCTGGAAGTTGACGCCGCAGATCTGCCGGCTCTCGATGAGGCTGCCTCCGACGAGGAGGATCTGGCTTTCCCGGCCTTTGACGAGCTTGATTTCGAAGACCTGGGGGACGTGGCTGAACCACCGGCCGCGCCGGATGAGGAGGCGGAGAAAATCGCCTGGGGCGACATCGATTTCGGTGAAGATCAGGCGGAAAAACCGCGCAAAGGCAAAGCCGGAAAGACCGGGGAGGATGTTGCCGACCCTTTTGAACCACCGGAGCCTGCTGCCGCCGGGCAGGCTCCGGAGACTCCGAAGGCAACGGCGGTAGAAGATTTAAGGTCCGCTCCGTCGGAACAGGAGCAGGAGCCACAACCGGAAAGGCTCGATCTGCAGATGGCCTCTGCACCCACCGCGCCCCTGCGCCCGCCGATGGCTGCGCGTTTTGGCGCCTTCTGGCTGGATTTGTTCCTGGTGGTGGGGGCGTTTTTACTGTTTCTGATCAGTGCCACCCGCCTGCTCGCACCACCGGGCGCAGCGGCGCTGCTACCGTCCCTGCACGAGCTTGCAAGCCTTTCCCTGCCTTATTACCTGCTGTTTTTTCTGGTGTGCTTCAGCTACTTTACCGCCTTTCACTTTTTTATGGGGCAGACGCCGGGAAAAATGCTGTTCGGTTTGCGCCTGGAAGGCGGCGAGGGCGACGGCCTGTTGCTCTCCGAAGCCTTTCTGCACAGTGTCGGTGGGTTGGTGAGTCTGCTCGCGCTGGGGCTGGGATTTTTTCTGGCCTTGGGCGATCCGCACGGCCGGGGCTGGAATGATCGCATCGCCGGAACTCGCCTGGTGGCGGTGCCCTTGGAGGATTAGCTCATCCGCAACTTGAGAAAAGCGGCCAGATCGGGGCATTTGAGGTAGGGATTGTGCTCAAGCTCAAAACCGATGGTTGAAACCGGCTGCGGGCCGTAATTGTGACCGGGGTAGATCCGGGTCTGGGGTGGAAAGGCCGCTAGACGGCGCAGGCTGTGATAAAGATCTTCGGGATTGCTGCCGGCAAGATCGGCGCGGCCGACGAAGGTGACGAACAGGGTGTCGCCGGTAATGAGGCCCTCGCCGCTATACAGGGTGATGGAGCCGGGGGAATGGCCCGGGGTGTGCAAAACGTCTACGACACCCTCGCCCACTTGCAGGCGAAAACCCTCGTGCAGGGCGACCGCGGCATCGGGTATATCCAAAGGGTGGCCGGCAAGACGCGCCCCGGTCTCACGCACAACCGCCTCATTGCCGCCGGTGTGGTCGCTGTGGCCGTGGGTGTTGACCAGCAGGTCCACGCACAGCTCCCGGCGCCTGACCTCAGCCAGGAGATTTTCCGGGGCCAGGGAAGGATCGACGGCCAACGCGCGGCGGCTGTGCGGGCAGATCACCAGGTAGGAGAAGTTGTCCATGCGCCCGGCGGGAATTTGCACGATGTCCAGGTTCATGATCCTCACCAGTACATGCGTGGTGGCTCTGCTTTGCCGGTGTGGCGGATTTCGCCGTCGATGACCTTGTACCTGTCGCAGGTCGAACGCACGATCCATTCATCGCCCTCTTCGGGCGGCAGAGGAAATTCGCGCGAACCCAGGTATTGGTCTTCGCCGTCAATAAATCCCCACCAGTCAAGAGCGCCCGTCTGCCAGATCTTGGTTTTCAGATTAAATGCCATAAGTCGTGACTCTTTTCCGAGTTTATTTCTGTGAATATAATGGACTTCTTATTCCCAGGTCAACCTGAAGAAGTGTGCCCTGTGCATAAACCGCTTGCAACCGCATTCAATCTGCTATGATTCCCGATCCGGTGCGAAAATATCTGCGCAGCCGCGGCACCTCCCGTCCCTGGGAAGTGCAGGGCACTTCGAGGGAAAATTTCCACGGCGCCGTCGTCATTCCGGCCCTGGCCGAGGAAGATGCGCTGCCCGAAACCCTTAAATCTCTGGCGACTAATCCGCGCGCTTTGCTGGAGCGCTTTCTTGTGCTGGTCGTGGTCAACAATCGTGCTCAGGCACCCGTCGACCTGTGCCGGCAAAATCAGCGCACTCTGGCCTGGTTGCGATCCGCTGCGCGCTCCTGGCCCGCCGGTCTACATCTTGCCTGGGTGGATGCGGCCTCGCTGGGCCGGGCGCTGCCGGAAAAAGAGGGGGTCGGGCTGGCGCGCAAGATCGGCTTTGATCTGGCTCTTGAGCGGCTGGACTGGAGAGGTGAGCCGCTTCTCGTCTCCCTCGACGCCGACACGCTGGTGCAGGCCGATTACCTGGAGTCCCTGGTCACGCATTTCCGCACACACACGGCCGGAGGGGCCGTGCTGCCTTTTGTTCATCGACCTGCGGCAACGTCGGTGGCCGAACGCGCCATCACTCTTTATGAGCTCTATCTGCGCCACTATGTGTTGGGGCTGCGCCTCGCCGGTTCGCCCTATGCCTACCACAGCGTCGGCAGCGCCCTGGCCTGCCGCGCCTCGGCCTATGTAGCCGCCGGTGGCATGAACCGGCGAACCGCGGGAGAGGATTTTTATTTTTTGCAGCAGTTGGCCAAAACCAGCGGTGTCGCGCCGGTGTGTGGCACGCTGGTGCATCCTTCGCCGCGCATTTCAGCGCGCACCCCTTTCGGCACCGGGCCAAGCGTGGCGGCATTGCAGCAGGGCCGAGCGACCACCGTGCGCTTCTATCCTGTAGAGGCCTTTGACTTGCTGGGTGACTGGCTGCACCTGATTAGGGACCAGGGCGATTGCCGTGCCGACGAATTGCTCGCGCAAGCTGAGCGGATGTCCGCAGTGCTTGGCGACTTTCTGCGGCGCGGCGGCTTTGAAGCGACCTGGGAAAAGCTGTGTCGGCAGCATGGAGGCAGCGAGCAGCGACTGATCCAGGCTTTTCACCAATGGTTCGACGCGCTCAAAACCCGGCAGTTGCTATTCGCCGTCTGTGAAAAGGAGGGTCTTTGGGGCGGACCCGAGGAGCTTCTGCCGAAACTTCTGACCCGCGCGGGACTGACAAACGCCGGAGATCTTGGCACTTATCTTGCTGTCTTACGCAAGAGTCAGAATGTTCCAGCGGGTTAAATTGTCTCACCCTTTCGCCCCCCCCACCGAGGAGGTGTATTATGCGCGCCAAGGCCCAGCAGACCGCCGAGGACTGGCTCCCGGCCAGTCGTCGCAAAAACCTGCGCAAACCCCTGCTGGTACTGCGCGCCAAGCTTGACGACGGGCGCAAGACCTTTTTCGGCTATGCGAAAAATATCAGTTGCAGCGGCATGTTCATTGCCTCGGTCAACCCTCGTCAAGCGGGCGAACTGTTTGAGGTCGAGCTGACGCTGCCGGCGCCTATTTCACTGGTGGTGTCTTGCACTTGCGAAGTGGTCTGGCGGCGCACCTACAGCCGCCATTCCGATCTCGACCCGGGCATGGGGCTGCGTTTTCTCAATCTGTCCGAAGAAGTTGCCCAAGCGATTGACGGCTGGGTCGAAGTTGGCGAGTTGTCAAAGTAGTGACTTTTCCGCGGGTTGTGTCGGCAGACCGGCTTTTGTCGGGAAGGGCTTTCCAATTTCTCAAATGGTGATAAAATAGGTCATGAAGTCGGCGCAAAAAAATCGCCGACACGCATGCACGTGGAAGTAGAAATTTTTTTCCTTCTCCATGTCGCATGCGTACCGATTTGAGCCAAGGAGGTCCACGCCATGATGCACAACGTGTGTTCGCGAACCGAACGAATCATCCGCGCTCTAATGGGTATCGCTCTGCTCGGCCTGCTGTTCATGCTTCCCAACCCCATCGGCTATCTCGGTCTGGTTGGGGTGGTTCTTGTTGCCAGTGCCGCGATGCGCTACTGTCCCATCAGCCATCTGCTGGGGGTCAACACCTGTAAGATGAAAGAAACCCATAGCTGAGAGCCGTAAGGCCTAGGGCAATAAAAAAAGGCGGAGCCCCTTTCCGGGATCTCCGCCTTTTTTATTGTTGCCGGTTTCTTTTTAGACTGCCTGCTCCATACTCCACACTCCGCAGGGGCAGATCCCCGCGCAGATACCGCAGCCGATGCAGACGTGGTCGTCGGAGAGGTATTCGTATTGTCCGTTGTTTTTTTCTGCCCGGCTGATGGCGCCTTCCGGGCAGGCTTCAAGGCACATTGAGCAATCGCGGCAGGTGCCGCACGAGAGACAGCGGTTGGTTTCGCTTCTGGCATCGGTTACGCAGAGGCGGCCGCGGTTCTGTGGGCGGAACAGCTCCTTGCTCAGGCATTCCTGGGGCACGATGGCGGGCTTCGGTTTGGCGGTTGGCGTTTCGCCGCGCAGATAGGCGTCGATGTATTCGGCAGCTTCCAAGCCGTGACCGATGGCATGGGTGAGCAGACCCGGGCGGATGGTGTCGCCGATGGCGAAGACGCCCGGCGCGCGGGTCACCTGCCAGCAGTCGTCGACCTCCATCATGCCCTTGATGCTCAGCCAGTCGCGCGGTACGTAGGAAAGATCCGGACGCTCGCCGATGGCGATAATCACCGTGTCGGCTTCCAGCAGTGTGCCATCTTTGCCATGCACACCTTTTTCATCGACACGGTCAGTGAAAAACGGCCAGATGATTTCGCCGCCCAGGGCTTTGACGTGGTCGATCTCCTTCTGGTAGGCGGCCGGTCTTTGGATGTCCACGGAGGTCACCTTTTTTGCGCCCATGGCGTAGGCGCCCAGGCAGGTATCCATGCCTGCGTTGCCGGCGCCGAGCACCACCACGCGTTCGCCTACGGTGGGGCGCTCGCCGGCGTTGATGGCCTTGAGAAAATCGATGCCCTTGACCAGCCGTTCGTGGCCGGGAAAGGGGATCACCACCGGGCTGTGCGCGCCGCTGGCGATGACCACCGCGTCATGCTCGGTGCGCAGGCTGTCGAACAAGGGCTGATCGACGGGGGTGTTGGTGCGCAAGCTGACGCCCAGCTCTTTGATGCGGGTGATTTCGTTGCGTAGAACTTCGGCGGGCAAGCGCTCCGTGGGGATAGCCTGGCGCAGTTTGCCGCCCACTTCGTTGTCGGCTTCGTACACGGTTACTTCGTGGCCGCGCAGACGCAATTGCCAAGCAGTGGAAAGTCCGCCTGGGCCGCCACCGATCACGGCGACCTTTTTTCCGCTGGCCGGGGCGGGCTGGGGCGAGGCGGCATCCCGCGAGAGGCGGCCGAGTTCCTTCATGGCCACCGGTTTGTCGATGTACTGGCGGGTGCAGGCGTCCATGCACAGGTTGGGGCAGACCTCACCGCACACCGACCCGGGGAAGGGGGAGTAGCGCAGTACCAACTCCAGGGCCTCCTGCACTTTTCCTTGGCGCAGCAGTTTGATGCGCTCCTGTGTGGGGATGGCGGTGGGGCAACTCGATTCGCAGGGCGCGGCATAGCGCTTGTCCTGCCAGTGGGGGATCTTGAGCCGATCCGCGCCGCTGTTGACCAGCCCGGCCACATGGGTATAGTCGTCACTGACCACGTCGCCGAAGATGCCGCCTTCCACCCAGCGTTGCAGACGAAATTCGCGCATGGTCAAGTGCTGGACGCGGGTGCGTTCTTCGTAGGTCTTGGAGAGAATTTTCTTCCACTGGCTGAAGTCTTCAAGGGCGGGGCGCAATTCCGGGCGGTTGATTTTTCCCAGGTAGCGGGGCAGGCCCTCGGCAAGAAATTCGCGGTCCGCATCGTCCAGGTCAAGCAGCCAGACTTCGTCGGAGAGGCCGCTTACCGGGCCGCGTACGTAAATGGTGCCACCGACCATTCCGACGCAACTGCGGTCGCCGAGCACCGAATCGAAGCCCTCGCAGTCGATGCCGCACACCACGGCGATGCCGCCGCCCATGAATTCGAAAGAAAATGAGCCGGTGCTTTTGAGCACCCAGAATTCGGGATTTTCGTAGGCGGGATCGTGCTTCATCAGCGAGCCCGAGCGCGCGCCGACGCGTCCGGCGACATAGATACGGCCGGCGGCGGCGCAGTGGGCGGTGGTGTCGCCGCCGTCACCGAGGATGGTCAGCGTCGCACCTGAGTTGAGCCAACCGGCGTCCGCCGGAGTTGAGCCTTCGACTAGAATTTCCGTTCCGTCGAGGCCGAAGGAGCCGACGCGCTGGCCGGGATTTTTTACGCGGAAGCGCAAGGGCTGACCGTTTTGCGTCCACAGGGGTCCACCGATGTTGTGGTGTCCCGACGCAAGCACCTCGAATTCGGTTTCCCCGGTTTCCAAAGCCGCGTAAATCTGTTGCAGCAACTGCTGGGTCGAGACGCGCTGCTTGTTTTCGTTGAAGGCGGATATTTGAGCAGGCATGGCTTCACCTTTCGTAAAGGTTCAAGGAGCGCGGGACGCGAAACGAGGAACGCGAAAATCTTATTCTGCTGTTCGCGTCCCGCATTCCGCGTCCCGTGTCCAGGGCTTTCAACACACGTACTGAATCTGCAGACGTTCGGCAACCGCCTTGTCTGTGGAGATGAGGGCGTCGGCGCGTCCCACCGGCAGCGATGAGTTGCCGATGGGTGCCATCAGCTTCTTGAACTCCTGGTCCATGGCCAGGAAGTAATTGACGATGTTCTGCGCCACTTTTTCCGGGTCGAGGCGGTGGGCGAGGGCCGGTTCCTGGGTGGTGATGCCCGCCGGACACAAGCCGGTATTGCAGGCGTTGCAGCGGCCCATGTCGTTGCCCACGCAGCCGGCCATCTGCAGGATCAACTTGCCGGTAAACACGCCGTTGGCGCCCAGGCACATCATCTTGAAGGCATCGGCCGCCAAGTCGCCGGTTTTGCCCAAACCGCCTGCCGCCCAGAGGGGGATCTGCCCCTGGCGGCCCTGGGTGGTGGCCGCCAGATAGCAGTCACGCAATTTGCTGACGATGGGGTGGCCGGTGTGGTCGAGGCTGACCTCATGGGCCGCGCCGGTGCCGCCGTCGATGCCGTCAAGGAAAAACCCGCCGACGATGTTGTAGGGGTCGCGCACCAGGTTGTTGAACACCGAAACGCTGGTGGCCGAGGCTGCCACCTTGATGGCCACCGGCACGCGGAATTTGAAGGCGGCATTGAAGGAGAGAAACATCTTCTGCACGCTCTCTTCGATGGAGTAGAGCCCCTGGTGATTGGGCGGCGAGAGCAGGTCGGCCTTGGGTACGCCGCGAATCGCCTGGATGTGGGACGCAACCTTCTGCGACTGCAACAGCCCGCCGTCGCCGGGCTTGGCGCCTTGGCCGATTTTGATCAATACGCCTGCGGGATCTTCGATCATATCGGGCATGGCCTTGACGATACGGTTCCAGCCGAAGTGCCCCGAGGCCACCTGCAGGATCATGTATTTGAGAAAACGGCTCTTAAGCAGGCGCACCGGCACGCCGCCCTCGCCCGAACACATGCGTACCGGCAGGCCGCACTGTTCGTTGAGATAGGCGGTGGCCATGGCCACTCCCTCCCACATGCGCCAGGAGAGGGCGCCGATGGACATGTCGCCGATGATCACCGGATAGATCCATTGCACCGGAGGCGCCTGACCGACCTTTTCCAGGCGTCCGTTTGCGCCGACCTGGAAGGGCAATTTTCCCGGCGGAAGGATGCGCCCGAAGGGGGCGAGCATATCGAAGGTGTGGCGCTGGGCATCCAGCGAGGGGTCGGTCATCTGCGAAATGCGTCCAACGCGCATTTTGTCGAGGGTGCGGGTCGTTCCTTCGAGATTTTTGCGCCCGCCGCGCTTGACCGAGTCGCCGCCCAGGCAGCGGGTGATGATAGGATGGCGGCTGTCCTGGTTGCGCTCTGGACCTATGGCGTCGTTGGGGCAGACTTTTTCGCAGATGCCGCAGCCGCGGCAGTAATTGCGAATCGATTTGACCTGGCGGATCACCGGCACCGCCGAAAAGCGGCTTTTCGGCTCGGGGAAATCGCTTTCCGACCAGGTCATCCGGCGACGTTCGACCTTGGGGCCAATGGCGCGAAACGAGCAGGCCGCCGTGCAGGAACCGCACAGAGTGCAGCGGCTTGCGTCGTAGCGGACCTTCCAGGGCAGGTCGTTGGCCGTGACATCATGAATTTTCATTGTTTCCATCGCTGCACCTCCAGATCCTGGCCGACTACCACGACTTCGCGTTCGTTGGGATAAATGTCCTCCTGCCAGTTGCGCTCCGGCATGATCTCATTGATGCCGCACACCTCCGAAGAGATGGCCACCATGTTGGCCGAGCGGCCCACCACCACCGGGCGTAGCTTTTTTGCATCGCAGCAGGTGAACAAGGTGTTGTCGGGCAGCACCCCAATAATGGTGTTGGGACCGTTGATTTCCAGATGTGTCATTGACTGACGGATCGCCAGCAGTTCATCGCGGTCGTCGCGGCGTTCAACCTGATCAAAGGGCAGCGGCGTTATTACATGCTTGTAGTAAGGCAGGGGCCAGCCGAGCTCACGATGCACATAATGCAGCGTGTAGAGAAAGCACTGGCTGTCCGACTCAAAACCGATGTAGCCGCGGTGCAGCTTGCGCTGCATTTCCTTGTTCTTGAGATAAAAGGTGTTTTCGCCGTTGGCCAGGGCGGTGTAGCCCTGCAGAAAAAAGGGATGGGCGGCGTAGCGCACGATGTCGTAGTTGGTGTTCTGGCGGCACTGGGCGGTGATGACCTTGGCGGTGAGCTGATCGTTGGGCTCCCACAGGTTGAAATAGGTGCCGATGTCGCGCGGATCACCGATCTCTTTGAGGGTTACCACGTCGGGCCAGAAGGAGTAGACGTAGCCCTGATCACCCTCCTCCAGGGCAAAGCGCAGCTTGAGGCGCATGTCGAGGAGCAGGTCTTCCTTCTCTTTCTGGCTGGCCTTGCGCAGGTGCTTGGGGTAGTTGAAAGTTTCAAAGACGTAATTGGGCATGGCGATGATATCCAGGTTTGGATGCGGGTAGGTCTCCGGCACCCACTGCAGAACGCGGCTGAAGCCGGCCTCGTGCAGGATGTCCTCGGCCAGTTTGAGTCCCTCGTCGGTGCAGGCCAGCGACAGGGTCGGCAGGTTTTTGTAATTTTGGAAAATACCGCCCAGGTCATGCATGACCATGGCGAATCCCGAGTTGTCATGGCCCTTCTGCTGCGATTGCATGAGCAGCAGGGCCTGGCTCGGATGAATGTAGTCGCTGCTTTTGATGGCGCCGATGCGACACATGAGCATTACCTCCGTATTTTCAGCCTGGGGTGGGGAAGAGAAATGTTGCGTACAGGTGAAGCTTGAGGTGGTTAAGCAAATAAGGGGCCAGTTCGGTTGTGGGTTTTGTGGGGTCGGCGGGGAGATCGTATAAGAAGTTGAAAATATAGAAAAAAAAATAGGTGGATTGTTGTGGATCGACCTGCTTGTCGACATTTTCTAAGGTTTTCAAGCCAGGCAGGAAATATCTTGGAAGCTCACATAGAGTTATTTGAGTACATTTTCTTTTATGTTCCCGAAAATTGGGCGTTCATTTCATATAGAGCGGCTTGCCGCAGGTTGTGGAGGGTTGCGGAGGTAGCAGCGGGGACGTTTTTTTTGTCAGGGACCGCGCTTAAAATTTGCACAGGCGTGTCAATGAATTGCGCAAAAAAAACCCCTTCGCAAAAGGCGAAGGGGTTGCTGTGCTGGCAGGCCAGGAGGGACTCGAACCCCCAACAGCCGGTTTTGGAGACCGGTGCTCTACCAATTGAACTACTGACCTGTGGTTGTTTTCAGAGAACCCAGTTTACACCAGACATTGCACGCGGGCAATTGCATAACATTTTGGCGTTCGGCGAAGCCTAGATTTTTTCCACCCAGCCGTGAGGGTCCGGCAGGCGTCCATATTGAATGCCGGTCAGGGTTTCGTAGAGTTTCAGGGTCAGCGCGCCCACCTGGTTGCCGCCGATTTCGATGGTGCGATCGCGGTAGGTGAGCTGGCCGACCGGCGAAACAACTGCGGCGGTGCCCGTGCCGAAGGCCTCGACCAGCCTGCCCGAGGCGGCGCCTTCCATGATTTCTTCCACGGAAAGGGCGCGTTCCTCGACCTCGATGCCCAGATCACGAATCAGAGTCAGAACCGAGCGGCGCGTGATGCCATCGAGAATGGTGCCCTTGAGGGGCGAGGTTACCACCTTGCCGTCAAGGTAGAAGCAGATATTCATGCTGCCCACCTCTTCGACATACTTGCGGTGTACGGCATCAAGCCACAGGACCTGATCGAAGCCGAGCTTGGCCGCCTCCATGGAGGCGCGCAGGCTTGCGGCGTAGTTGCCGCCGGTCTTGGCCTCGCCGGTGCCGCCCGGGGCGGAGCGCACGAATTCGTCGGATATCCAGATCTTCACCGGACTGAAGCCACCCTTGTAGTAGGCAGCCACCGGTGAGAGAATTACGTAGCACAGGTAGGTGTCCGAAGGTCTGACGCCCAGATAGGGGTCGGTGGCGATCATGGTCGGACGGATGTAGAGGCTGGTGCCTTCGCTGCGCGGCACCCAATCGGCCTCCAGGCGCACCAGTTCTTTGATGGCCTGCAGAAAAAACGCCTCGTCGACGCGTGGCATGCACATGCGGTCGGCACTGCGGTTGAAGCGCTTGACGTTGTCCGTCGGGCGAAACAGGGCGATGCGCCCATCCTGGCAGCGAAAGGCCTTGAGGCCTTCGAAGATTTCCTGGGCATAGTGCAGTACCGCCGCCGCCGGATCGAGGGAAAAGGGCCCGTAGGGCGCGATGCGCGCCCCATGCCAGCCCTTCGCGGTGGCATATTCCATGACGAACATGCGGTCGCTGAAGGTCTTGCCGAAGGCCAGGGCGTTTTCATCCCGGGGACGCGCTTTCGGCTGAGTGAGGGGCAGGATCGACAATTCCATTGCAGCAAATCCTCCGGCGTGAGAGTGCGGACGGCAAGCTAAGGCGGCAATTTAACACAGATTGCAACGACCAGCAAGATTGTAGATTGCGAGGTTATTTCGTTTGTCATTTTATGTTTCGGATTTAGAATAAAAGTGAACGTCTCGCGCACCCTCGACGAAAAGTCTCTCTGATTTTTTTTGGGTTCCATGGAAGGATTGTCGTGAGCAATATGACGAATAAGGCGTGCCAAAGCCAGGTTCGCTTCCTGGAATGCCTGGATGAGGTCAACCGCATCATTCACGCCTCCGACGACGCCGAGCAGATGTTGTGGGAGGTGCTGACTGCGGTGCAGCGCATGTTCGGCAGCGACCGTACTTGGCTGTTTTATCCCTGCGACCCGCAGGCGCCGACCTATCGCATCCCGATGGAAGTTACCCGCCCTGAGTATCCGGGGGCCCATGCCCTGAATGTGGACGTGCCGATGAAGCCGGGCGGCGATCGCATTTGCGCCAAGGCGCTGGCCGCGCAAGGGCCGGTTGTGTTTGATGCTGACAGCGATCCGCCGGTTTTTTACGAACTGACCGAGCAGTTCGGTGTGCATTCGCAAATGGTCATCGCCCTTTATCCCCGGGTCGGCAGGCCCTGGATGCTCGGCATGCACCAGTGCTCCCACCGCCGGGATTGGACCCGGGACGAACAGGCCTTGTTTGAAGGCCTGGCCCGCCGCATCGCCGACGGCCTCAGCACCCTGCTGCTGTTGCGCGATCTGCGTGAAAGCCAGGAGCGCTTCGATCTGGCCGTGCAAGGTTCCCGCGAGGGGTTGTGGGACTGGCCCGACACCAGCCGCGACGCGCTGTGGTGGTCGCCCCGCACCTTTGAAATGCTGGGCTATGCACCCCATGAGATCGAGGCGACCCTGCCTCTGCTCATGGACCGTGTCCATCCCGAAGATCGCGCGCGTGTGCGCGCAATCCTTGATGAATATCTGCAAAAGGGCGAGGGCCCTTTCGATGTGCAGGCGCGCGTCTTCACCTGCGCGGGCGAGGTGCGCTGGCTATGGGCGCGCGGCATGGCGGTGCGGGATAGTACGGGCCGAGCGCGGCGCATGTCCGGCTCTCTGCAGGACCTGACCGAGAGTAAGCGCGTCGAGGAGGAACTGCGCAGATACCGCGAGCACCTGGAGGATCTGGTGGCGGTGCGCACCGAAAAATTGAAGCGCATCAACGCCGAGTTGGAAGGCGCCAATAAGGAGTTGGAAGATTTTTCCTACATGGTCTCCCATGATTTGCGCACCCCCCTGGTGCCCATCATCGGCTATGCCGAGCTCCTCAACCTTCGCTATGGCGAGCGGCTGGACGATCGCGCCCGCGGTATGCTCGCGGATATTGTGGCGCAGGGTGAGAAAATGAACCGCTTGATCGACGACCTGCACAACCTCGCCCGTATCGGCCATGGCGAGCTTCCGGAAGAGTTTGAAGGGGTCGAGCAGGTGTTGGCTGGAGTTCTTGACGCCCTCGCCGGTGAATTCCCCGAGGTACGCACGCTGGTGAGCTTGCAAAATTGTTGGCCCGCCGTGCGCATTCACCGCACCCATCTGCACCAGGTGTTGTCCAACCTCATCGGTAATGCTCTGCGCTATGCGGGGCCTCAGGGCGCCCCCGTTGAAGTGAGTGCCGAGCGTCGTGGCCGCTGGGCGCGTTTTGTCGTGCGCGATCACGGGGTGGGCATTCCGCGCGAAGAACATGCGCGGGTGTTCAATGCCTTTTATCGCGGCCCTGCCAGTCGCGACCAGCGGGGCAGCGGCATCGGGCTGGCCATCGTTCTGAAGGTTGCGCGGCATTATGGCGGGACGGCCTGGCTTGAGGAGACTCCGGGAGGCGGTTGCACCTTTGTGGTGGAAATGGACGACAATCTGATATTGAATGGAACTCAAGGGGGATGATTGAATCGCACCGGATGAACAAGCCGGCGCGCAATCCCTGACAACTTCTTCCGGAGACAACCCCCATGTTCCGCATCCGTCGCATCTACGATGACCTGCGCCCCATCAACCGCGATGCCATCGCCCAGGCGCAGCAGATCCTGCGCGATCAGTTTCCCGACCTCAATCCCGCAGACATCGAAAAAATTCCCGAGCTGTTGCGTAATCCTCTCAAACACGGCTTTCGCACCATTCTCCATGTCGCCGAGAACCAACGCGGCCAGGTGCGCGGGTTTGCCTTGCTCTCCTACGATGCGGAGCTCAGATTCGCCTATCTCGACTATATCTCCGCCGCCCGGACGACCACCGGCGGCGGCATCGGTGGTGCGCTCTACGAACATGTGCGCGAAGAGGCCCGGGAGTTGGGAGCGGTGGGGATTTTTTTTGAATGCCTGCCCGATGACGCGGCTCTGTGCCGCGATGAAAAAATCCTCAAGCAGAACCAGGCACGGCTCAGATTTTACGAAAAATACGGCGCCCTGCCCATCATCGGCACCGCCTACGAAACGCCCCTCAAGCCGGGAGACGACAATCCCCCCTACCTGGTGTTCGATCCCCTCGGCCAGCCCGGTCTGCTATCTCGCGATCAGGCGCGGGCCATCGTGCGCGCTATTCTCGAGCGACGCTACGGCCATCTCTGCTCACCGGGCTACATTCAGATGGTGGTGGATTCTTTCGGCGACGATCCGATCCGGCTGCGTCCGACACGCTATGTGAAAAAACCGCAAACGGCCGTTCTGTCGCGCGAGGCACGGACGCGCCGTATTGCCCTGGTGGTCAACGATCGCCATGCCATTCATCACGTCCGTGAGCGCGGCTATGTCGAGTCGCCGGTGCGCATCCGCACCATTCTGCGCGCTCTGGAAGCGACCAGCCTTTTCGAGGCCGTGCCGCCGCGCGAATATTCCGAACGCTTTCTCACCAGCGTCCATGCGCCTGATTACGTGCAATACTTCAAGCGGGTGTGCCGCAATCTGCCCGAAGGTAAATCCGTCTATCCCTATGTGTTCCCCATCCGCAACGCGGCACGTCCTCCCGTGGAGTTGGCGGTGCGCGCCGGCTACTTCTGCATCGACACCTTCACCCCGCTTAACCGCAACGCCTGGCTGGCGGCCAAGCGCTCTGTGGACTGCGCCCTGACCGCCGCCGATCTGCTCCTCGAAGGCTATCGCCTGGCCTACGCCCTGGTGCGCCCGCCCGGCCACCACGCCGAGCGGCGTGCTTTCGGCGGCTTCTGCTATTTCAACAACGCCGCCCTGGCCGCGCAGTTGCTCAGCGCTCACGGTCCGGTGGCCATTCTCGATATCGACTACCACCACGGCAACGGCCAGCAGGTCATCTTCTACGAGCGCGCCGATGTGCTCACCGTTTCCATCCACGGCCACCCGCGCTTTGCCTATCCCTATTTCAGCGGTTTTGAGGATGAAGCCGGGGAGGGTGAGGGCCGGGGGTTCAACTTCAATCTGCCCCTGGCTGAGCAGATCAGTGGCGATCAGTACCTGGAGGCGCTGCATAAGGCACTCAAGCGCATCGTCCGCTTTCGCCCGGCGTATTTGGTGGTCAGTCTCGGTCTGGATACCGCCAAGGGCGATCCCACCGGCACCTGGAGTCTGGCGGCACGTGACTTCGAACGCGTCGGTCGTGCCATCGGTGCTCTCAAGCTGCCGACCCTGGTCGTGCAGGAAGGCGGCTATCGCAATCGCGTGATCGGGACCAATGCGCGCAATTTTTTCACCGGCTTGTGGCAGGGCGCGCTGCGGGGCTAGGTGGGAGAGGAACGCTGATGAGGCGGCCTCTTCTCAGGTTGCCCGACTTAAACCTTCTGCGCTTTCGGCCCGAGGAAAAACCACAGAATCAAGCCGATAAGAGGCAGCAGGAGAATAATGAGCACCCAGAGAACTTTCATGCCGGTCGTTGCGGAGCTTTGAATCGTCTGAATGATCGCCCAGATATCAGCGATTAAAATAATGATCCCAAGAATTGTTTCCACGTTTTGCCTCCCCTGTCACTGCCGCGATGTCGCGATAATGAAAAACATGCCCGCCCACCCGAGCATAATTGCCTCTTTTCGTTAACTGTTGAAACAAGAACATTTTTCATCTTTTCTAATTAATATCAGGTTGTCTTTCTTTTGCAACGAAAGCGGGAAAATTAATTTTTCACTAGAACTGCTTTCTTTTATTTGCTGCAATTGAGGGGAGCGCGGCAGAATCTATATTGGCGGTCCGGAGATCGCGAAACGTCGCCCGAGCGAAAGCCCTCGTTGGCGGCAGCAGGCGGTTGGTCGGTTTTGGCGCGTACGACCCTGACCTGGATGCAACGACTCATCAAGCGGGTCACGAAGGGGGCGATTTTCTTTTCGTCCCCCTGGCCCGCACGAGCTGTCTGGATTTTGCCGTGGCGGCAGGCATGCGCCGGCAAAGATGAAAACACGCGCCTATTGTGGAACCCACTCGGCCAGGGCGACTTTCACCAGGCGCAGGTTCGCATCGGCGTTGAGGACCAGATTGAGCAGCGCGGTGCGCAGCGACACGAATCGTTCGATCTCAGCAACCGGCTCGCGCGTCAGGCGGGCCTTGTAGGCCGTAACTACTTCATTTATCGCGGCCGTATGGGTGCTCGAGAGATCGGCATAAAGCAGATTGACCGGCGCCGCCCCGATCTGCCCGAGGGGCTGTGACAGGGTAATCAGAAAAGGGCCTGGCCGCTGTTCGAGGCGCTCGGCAATTTCGGGATTGTCGTCGCGGCACAGGCGGGCAATTTCTGCAAGATAGCGCAGCGCCAGGGGTGAATTGTAGTTCGCCAGGCGCAACTCCCGCCCCGGCGCCAGGGCGGGAACATAGAGCAGATTGGTCTCCTCTTTCTGGCGAGACGTCATTTCCCCCAGTTCCGGCAGCCCCAGGGTTGTTCCCGTGATCGCCTCGAGAATTTTTTCATAGCGCTGCTCAACATCAGCGGCAAGGCCGGGCCGATCGACGCGCCGCGCAAACAGCACATAGGTGTACATGCCGAAGCCCTGCTCTTCAGCGTCCATATGTGTCAGCAGGTCCCAGGCATGCCGACTGATACCGGGTTCATCGCCGCGCGTGGGCGGAGGTTCAGGCGCCGCCATGGGCGGCGGCGCTTCCTCGGGTCTTTCTGCGGCAGGGGGTTCGCGCGGCTCTTCCGCACGCTCGATCTGCGGGCAAGCACTAAGCAAGAGAATGACCAATACAGTGAGTACCGTCTTGAGCAGGTGGGCTGCTTTTCCGGTCATGATTTTTTACTCCTTTTTCTGCCCGGCGCCCCTGTTGGCCTGTCGCCGCCCCCAGAAGTAATTGAGTGCTGAAGCCAGACCCACAGCAACCAAAACGATCACGCCCAACACCTCGGAGGTTGCGATCGCAGGGTAAACGGCCTTGAATGCCCCGAGGATCGCCGCCCCGATGATCACTGCCAGAAAAAATAATTTCGATCCCTTGGCCCAGAGGTTTGCCATTTTCTTCCTCCCCAGGGAGAAGGTTTTCGTTAAAGGCTAACTCTATTTTACCGCTTTTTGGAGAAATGGCAGATTGACGACAGGCAGGATGTTCGGATGTCGGAACAGCATAATGGCCCAAAAAACAAAGAATAAATTGATCATGACTGCGGCGAGGAGAAGAATCTTGGGTGATTTCAGGAGAAAATCAAGGGTGAAGCTGGATCCCTCTCTTTTCGGTATCCCTGCTTGCGTAGTCTTTATTCAAAGGTAGGATTCAAACAGAGAAGGTTTTTTGAACCCTGGCTATCCAACTGCGCCAGCCAGTCGCGCCGCAGGTTGCGGTGCGTGTTGAACAGTTATTTTGAAACCGGATCTCACGGATTCAGGGTTTGGAAAGAAGACCAGGAAAGGAGGATGTTCCATGTTAAAGCGTATCTTTATCATCGCAACGCTCGTCTTGTTGGCGGCTTCCGGTGGCGTGGCGGAAGACAGAGTCCAGGTGCCTTACCACGGCGAAGGGCACGTTCTGCTGAACGCCTCCGACCTGGCATGGGGCGACATCGCCTCCATGGCTCCAGGTGCAAAAATCACCATCATCGAGGGTGATTTAAGCCAGGAGGCTCCGTTCACCTTCCGTCTGAAGCTTCCCGCCGACTACCGTCTTGCGCCCCACGTCCATCCGGCCTATGAGCGGGTCACGGTGCTCTCCGGTACTCTGCACTTCGCCCATGGCGAGACCTTCGACCGGACGAGAACTCTGGCGCTCAAACCGGGTGGAGTCGCCATCATGCCGCCGGGAGCGCCGATGTTCGGCTACACGGAAGAGGAAACCATCATCCAACTTCACGGCACCGGCCCCTGGGGCATCAAATATTTGAACCCCGAAGACGACCCGCGTAAATAAGGACTTTGTGCGCGGTCCCCGCGAGGATCGCGCGCATAACGCGAGGCCTCGCGCAGACGGGTTGCGCGCCGAATCGGCGTCAGGGGTGCGGTGTATTTCTGCAGAGAATCTGTCTAGGCGCCTGCCCGAACGGCTCACTCCGCGCCCCCTCATTCCTGCGGACCTGCCGCCTGTGGCGCGGGGGCGCTTTTAACTTTTTGCGCCTTCACCGCAGGGTTATCTGCCTGCCCTCGAAATCCACGACTTGCCCACTGCGGATTTTGCACCGCTTGCGCAATTCCACTTGCCCGTCGACACTTACGCGGCCCTCGGCAATCAACGCCTTGGCCGTGCCGCCGCTGGAACAGAGGCCGGTGACTTTGAGCAGGTTATGCAATTCGATGAATTCGTGACCGCTGAGAGAAAATTCGTCCATATCCGGGGTGATTTCTACCTTATTAGTGAGAACTTTTGACCAGGGCGCCTGCGCCTACTTGTCGGTCTTGGGGCCCCGCCGGCTGTAAGGCGGTTTTTTCGGACCCGGCTTGAAGGGCCGTTGGTCGCCACCCTTGCCGTAAGGTCTGCGCTTGGGGGGCTTGCCCTGCAACGCTTGTCCCGCGCCCCGGTCCTCGCTGAGTTGCAGGCGCTGACCGCACACCCACACCCCCTGGAGATGGCGCAGGATATCGGCCGGGAGGTCGCGCGGCAGATCGACCAGGCTGAACGAATCAAAGATTTTGATCTGGCCAATATCACGACTGCTGAGGTTGGCCTCATTGGTGATGGCGCCGACGATATTGCCCGGCTCAACTTTGTGGGCACGGCCGACCTCGATGCGGTAGCGCTGCTTGTCGGCATCCTGTGCCTCTCTGGGGCGCGCCGGGCGGGAACGGGACGGCTGCTCGGGTGCGACGACTTCTTCGGCCAGGCCGCCTTCGGGTTGCAGGGGGCGATCCTTTTGCACCAGGTAGGCGAGAGTGGCGGCGATGCGGCGCAGGCCGACATCGTATTCGCTCTGATAGCTGTCGATGAATTCCTCGAAAAATTCCAGATCTTCGGATTCCATGGCCGTGGCGATCTGCTCCTTGAACAGGCCGATGCGCCGATCCGTGATATCCTTGCGTGTCGGCAGGCTCATGGAGGTGATGGGCTGGCGCGTGGCCTGCTCGATGGCGGAGAGCAGGCGCATTTCCCGCGGCGCGACAAACAGAATCGCTTTGCCCTCGCGACCCGCGCGGCCGGTGCGGCCGATGCGGTGGATATAGGCTTCGGTGTCATAGGGGATGTCGTAGTTGATGACATGGCTGATGCGCTTGACATCGAGACCACGCGCGGCGACATCGGTGGCGACGACAATGTCGAGGCTGCCGCTTTTGAGCCGCTCGACGGTTTTCTCCCGCAGCGCCTGGGTCATGTCGCCGTTCAGGGGGGCACTGGAGAAGCCGCGCGCTTCGAGTTTTTCCGCCAGCTCCACGGTGGCGGTCTTGGTGCGCACGAAGACGATCATCCCCTCGATCTCCTCGGCCTCAAGAATGCGGGTGAGGGCATCGAGCTTGTGTAGACCTTTGACCTGCCAGAATCTTTGGGCGATGGTGTCGACTGTCGCGGTTTTGGCCTTGATGCGGATTTCTACCGGATCCTTGAGCTGGCGGCGGGCGACCTGCATAACTTCCTTGGGCATGGTCGCAGAAAACAGCGCAACCTGCTTGTGCGCCGGAGTATGCTCAAGAATCTGCTCGACCTCATCGATGAAACCCATCTTGAGCATTTCATCCGCCTCATCGACGACCACGCCGATCAAGCGGTCCAGGCGCAGGGTGCCGCGCCGCAGGTGGTCCTGGATGCGTCCCGGGGTGCCGACCACCGCCTGCACGCCGCGGGCGAGCATGCGCAGTTGCTGGCCCATGTTCTGCCCGCCGTAGACGGGCAAGACATGAAAATCCTTGAGATGCCGCGCATAGGTCTGCATGGCCTCGGCGACTTGCAGAGCCAGCTCGCGAGTCGGCGTCAGGACCAGAATCTGTGGACTTTTCAAAGCTGGGTCGATGCGGCTGAGCAGCGGCAGGGCAAAGGCGGCGGTCTTACCGGTGCCCGTCTGCGCCTGGCCGAGAAGGTCGCGTCCCGCCAGCAGCGGCGGGATGCTGCGCGCCTGGATGGGCGAGGGGCTTTCGTAGCCGATTTCGTCGATGACCCGGGCGATGGCGGGCGCCAGTTCAAGCTCGGCAAAGGTGGGGAGTGTCTCTTCGGTCATGGTGATCCTTGATGGTGTAGGTCTGATTAAAATGACGCAGTCTAACCTGTTTGCAGGCCGTTTGAAATTTATAAATGCAAATATTTTTTCGAGCCCTTAGAGTGTCGGATTAAATGTCGTTTCCGGTGACCCTGGCCAAAACCTTCTTGAGCGCTTTTACATCTATGGGTTTGGCCAGATAAGCGTTCATCCCGGCCGCTAACAACCGCTCGCGATCTCCGGCCATGGCGTAGGCGGTGATGGCGATAATGGGGATTTCGCGTTTGTTGCCGAATTCCCGCGAGGTGCGGATGGTTCTGGTCGCTTGGATGCCGTTCATGACCGGCATCTGCACATCCATGAGAATACAGTCAAAATCCTGCTCAGCAAGAAGCTCCAGAGCTTGGCGGCCATTGCCTGCCGAAATGACTTTATGTCCGGCCAGTTCCAATAATCTCTGCATGGCGAGCCGGTTGACGGGGTTGTCTTCGGCCAGCAGCAGGGTTAAGCAATCGCCTGCTTGATTCGGGGCTGTGGCGCCCACGGGTTGAGGTTTTTGATCGGGCCTGTCGGCAAACTTGAAGGGGAGAATCACCTGTACTCTGGTGCCCCGTCCGACCCGACTCTCCAGCATGACGCGGCCACCCATCAGGTCAACAATGCGCTTGACGATGGAGAGTCCCAGCCCCACGCCCTGGTCATTGCGGGCGGGATCGCACCCGGCTTGTGAGAAGGGCTGAAAAAGATCGTGCAGGCGCTCTTCGGGAATGCCGATCCCGGTGTCGGTCACCTGGAACAGGATTTGCGGTTCTAGGGTGTCGTCGGCGAGGAAAGGCTTGATTTCAAGACTGACCCGACCAGAATCAGTGAATTTGAGGGCATTGCCCACCAGGTTGAAAAGAATCTGGCGCAGGCGCGCCTCATCGCCTTTGAGGTAGACAGGGACGCTGGAGTCCAGGGTGCATTGAAGGTCGACGCCTTTGTCGCGAGTGGTGACCGCGAAGAGTCCCGCCACGGAATCGCTTAGGTTTTTGAGGTTGAATTCAGCTTCGATGATTTCAAGCTTGCCGGCCTCGATGCGGGATATGTCCAGAATATCCGAAAGCAGGCGGGTCAGTCGTTCGGCCGAGGTGATGGCCATTTGCGTGAATTGTTTCTGATCGGGGTTGAGTGACGTGGTTTGCAGATAGTGCAGGGTGCCCATGATGCCGTTGAGGGGCGTGCGGATCTCATGGCTCATGTTGGCGAGGAACTCGGACTTGGCGCGGTTGGCGGCGTCGGCCTGCTCTTTGGCCGCAATCAGTGCTTCCTGCGCTCGTTTGTGGTCGGTGATGTCTTCGTAGGTGCCTAGAATGCCAATGATTTTTCCGGAGGCGTCGCGCAGCGGCGCCTTGCTGGTGCGCAACCAGATACGTTGGCCATCGGGGGTGGTTTGCGGCTCCTCATAAGCAAGCTTGGCGACGCCGCTCTCCGTGACCTGGCGGTCGTCCGCGCGATACAATTCGGCCTGCTCAATCCAGCTCAGATCAAAGTCAAGTTTGCCGATAATCTGCTCGGACGACGTAAATCCCGCATCCCTGGCAAATGGCAGGTTGCAGCCGAGGTAGCGGCCCTCCAGATCCTTCCAGAAAACCCGCACCGGCACCGTATCCAGCACATTGCGCAGGAGCCGGCGTGACTCACTTTCAGCCTCTTCAAGCAGCTTGCGATCCGTGATATCGCGACCGACACCGACAATGGCGCTGATTTCGCCCCTTTCATTCAGAATGGCTTTGTCCGACCAGGCCAGCCAGCGCCAACCGTTTTTCGTCAGTGCGCGTTGCTCCAGATAAACGGAGTAGGGAGGTTTGAAAAGATTCTCCATGGCCTCGAGGGTGGATTCGCGATCCTCCTCGTGGACCAGGGGAATGAAGCGCTCGTTGAGCAGTTGTTCCTCGGTTTTGCCGAACAGGGCGCAATAGGAGGGGCTGACGAATTGAAACTTTCCATCGGGGTCGACCTTGACGACGAGTTCGTCGGTGTTTTCCACCAGCAGCCGAAAGTTTTCCTCGCTCGTGCGCAGGACCTCCTCGACCCGCTGGTGTTTCGTCTCTTCGGCTTTCAGCCGCGAAATCTCGCGCCGCGCCGCCGCCAGTTCCGCGAGAAGTTTCTCTCTGGGCATTTCAGAGTCTTGCATGGCGGTCTTTCCTGGGGGCAGATGGTAGTTATGCATGAGGCCACATTATAGTAGAGTTTAGCATAACATCCAAGCCGCGCGCCTCAGATGTTATGATCAACCTAAAACAGTTCAGGCCGCCAAAGCCTACGGCCTGCCCGCGGAAAAAATCATCATCCCGATCCGCGAAAACTCTCTCGAGTCAGTGGCGGTGGGGAGTGTGCTCCGCGCTGATCGCAAATAGGCGCGTTGGCGGCACACCCGGGCCGGCAGAGTAAATGAAATGAGACCGGCAACCCCCTCGGAAGGGTCATAAACCATGTCTGGTGAAGATGAGGTTGGCATCCCTGAGATCGTCGTTTTGCCCATCGACGGCATTCTTGACCTGCACAGCTTTCGCCCTGCTGATGTCAGGTATTTGATCCCCGATTACTTTGCGGAATGCCGCAAGCGTGGCATCCTCGATGTCCGCATCATTCACGGCAAAGGCTCGGGGAAACTACAGCGCGGGGTGCACGCCATTCTCGGTCGGCTGCCGGAGGTGGTCGCTTTTCGTTTTGCGGGGGAAGACCGCGGTGGATGGGGTGCGACTCTGGTACAGCTGCGGCCGCTTGTGGAGCGGGATGCTTGATTTGTTGTCGACGAGTGCAGGGGCCATGCATCAGGAAAGAGTATGGCCGGAAACTGGTGGGCCCCGCCTGCTACTTTATACAAGGACTAAAAAAACCGAGCTCCGGCCGAACCAACGCTTCCCAGCAACAATGATGTTCCGAGAAACACGATGAACAGTGCGCCGCCGACGGCAAATAAGGCATAGGTGGTGCGGAACACCCGCGGGGAGGTCGAAGTCAGGCGCATGACGGCGCCGCGCGAGCCCAGGGTGATGATGCCCACCAGGGAATTGGTCAAGCCCATGCCGATGGCCAGGACGACCATGGCGGCCAGGCCCGCCCATAAAATATCGAGACTTAAGGTGAAGAGCAGAATGAGAGCCGCCCCGGGACAGGGAATCAGGCCGGCCGACAGGGACAGAGCCGCCATGCTGGTGCGGTCGGCATCGGCACGGGCTTGCTCTGATACGGGCTTGCGCCGGGCAAGGATGTCTTTGGCCGCCTTAAGCAGCAGAAAGCTTCCGATAAGAATGATGAGCAGATAACTGAAGGGCTGCAGTCCGCCCTCCAACTCCTGAAAAGCGAAGATATTGGTTTTTCGTCCCAACAGGGCGAGGGCAAAAACCACGGCGGTGGCGGAAAGAACGTGCATGAAGGTTATCAGGTTACCGAAGAGCAGCGCCTGTCTGAGGGTGCCCCGGCGCGCCAGAAAATAAGCGCAGACGATGGATTTTCCGTGACCCGGCCCCAGCGCGTGGACCACCCCGAAGGCAAAGGTCAGGGCCAAAAAGCGCAGGGTCGTGCCGCCGGTGGGCTTTTCCTGAATTTGTCGGGCATAGCCGGTCATGTGTTCGCGAAAGTCGCGTTGCAGGGCGTTGAGCCTGACCAGCAGAGGGTTGATCGTGGCCGGTTTGCGGCGGCTCTCCGCCTGTTCTTCCGCAGTGTTTTGGGAAGGCGTCAGGAAGGGATTCTGTGCCCGGCCCGGCGCGGCCTGCTGAGCGCCGACGAGAAACACACACAAACACAAAAAAGCCAGGACCGATTTATTGATCATGACGCTTTCATGAACTCCAGATGCAATGCGCGGGGTGCGAATAGGGTGCCGAAGAGTTCCGATGAGGAATCCTCGCGCAGCTCATGCACGACGCGCAGGTTTGCTGGCTGTTCGACCTGTACCGGTTGGCCCCTGTGCCAAGTGAAGTCGACGAAGATCTCAGGGTCCCTGGCCATGAAACGAACGGATTTGGGCGTGGCGATGGCCGCTACCGTACAGGGCACGAAGAACTCGTAAACGGCTTGGTTGTTGGTGAAGCGAACCTGGAAATCCCTCACAAATTGCACACGAAACTCCTGTCCGTCGATCCACACCTGGGAAAAATATTGATAATTCCGCAGGTTGTCGAAAAGCTCGGCCTTGATGCGGGCTGCCTGCTCCGGTGTGGGGGCGTTGCCTTGCAACTCGGCGATCTCTCGGATCTGCTCGCTGAATATCTCGTCAAAAGTCCATTGCAGGCGAAACCCTTCCAATCCCTGCTCATTGAAGACAACGGTAACGGAGTAGTCCACCCAGACATGAGGATGGGCCGCTGCCGGGAGAGGCAGGGCCAGAAGCAGCAGAAGCAGCGGCCAGAACGAAAAAACTTTAATTTTATGCATGATTGAATGCCCAGCTTGGCTTGATGGTTTGGTTCTGCAGGGAGCCTGCGATTGCGGCAAGGAAGTATATCGCGGACCAGCTGGCTGCCGCAACCAGATCCGTAGCGAGATTGGTGATCCCGCAGTGATCGGGCCGTCAAGTGAGGTATACTGAGAGGGGACAGAAAGAGTTTTTTTCCCTAAGGCTGGGCACGAAGAGAATCAGAAAGGAGAGCCGTCATGGCCGAAGGCAAGCATGCTGACGGAATGGAAAAGAGGGGTCGCGGCAAGCCGACTTCTCATCGATTGGCCGTGATCTCGTTCCCTTGGGATTGAGGTCACGGCTTTTGCATTTTGAGCCCGGAAGCGCCGGTCCAAATGCTGAAAAAAAATTGCTGTCGAACAGGGGGCTAAGGTCTCCTTTTTTCATGCTGCAACCGATTGATTTCAAACGTTAAATTTAAAGTAAAATTTTTCCGTTGACAGGGTTTTGCGCTGGGAGTATATGACGAATAAGCGTCAGTGTTCAGGACCGGGACCCCGCAAGACGTGCCCGCTGAAAAGTTGACCCCTTTTAAGCCGCAAGCCGCTCCTGGCTAACCGGTGCCGAAGACGCTGCCGCCATCCCCCGCAAGGGGATCTGGATTTTAGGCGATTGGCTATTTCAAAAGGGGTTGACCATGAATATTGCGCTTTCCTTCAATCTGAAGGGAGAGTCGCCAGACGTACAGGATGCGTCCGGCGAACCCCCCTCGGAACCTCCCGGCAGCCTTCCCGACGACATCTACGCCGAGTGGGACGACATCCATACCATCAATGCGGTGGCCGACGCCCTGCGCTCGCAACACCAGGTGACCCTGGTCGAAGCGGACCTCAACGCCTTTGAGACCTACCGTGCTTTGCGCCCGGATCTGGTGTTCAATATCGCGGAAGGATTGCACGGGGTCAGCCGCGAGGCGCAGATTCCCGCCTTGCTCGACATGCTGGGGCTGCCCTATACGGGCAGTGATCCGGTGACCCTGGGGATGTGCCTCGACAAACGGCGCACCAAGGAAATTCTGAGTCATCACCGCGTCGCCACGCCGCGCTTTGTGGTGGTGGCATCCCTGGGCGACATTCCTGCGCGTTTCACCTATCCGGCCATGGTCAAGCCGACCCTCGAAGGTTCAAGCAAGGGAGTGACGGACAAGGCGCTGGTGCGCAACCGGCGTGAGCTGGTGCGCCAGGTGCAGTGGGTGCTGGAGACCTACAACCAGCCGGCGCTCATCGAGGAATTTCTGCCCGGGCGCGAGTTCACCGTGGCATTGATCGGCAACGGCGCAGAGCTGCGTGTGCTGCCCATTGTCGAGATCAATCTCGATGCCCTGCCCGCCGAGGTGAATCCCATCTATTCCTACGAGGCCAAGTGGCTGTGGGATCAGGAGCACGACCCCCTGCAGATCTTCACCTGTCCGGCGCAGCTTGAGCCGTTGCTGCGCCGCCAGATCGAGGAGCTGTGCAAGCGCGCCTTCCATGCCCTGGGCTGTCGCGACTGGTGCCGCATCGACGTGCGCCTCGATGCGCGCGGACTGCCGCAGATCATCGAACTCAATCCCCTGCCCGGCATTCTGCCGCGCCCCGAGCAGAACAGCTGCTTTCCCAAGGCGGCGCGAGCAGCCGGGCTGTCTTACGACCAGCTGATCCTGGCCGTGGTCGATGCCGCAGCCCTGCGGCTCAATCTGCACGCGCAAGGGGGGTGCCGTGAAAGTCGCGGTCAGCTTTAACCGGGTTCCGCCGCTACTGGTGCAGGGCGAAGCTCTCGATCGCATCTCCGAGGAAGGCGCCGAAGCCGAGGCCCAGGCGGTCGCCGCAGCTCTGCGCGCACTCGGCCACGCGCCGCAGCTGGTGGCTTTGGGAGACGACATCGCCCCCTTTGTCGGCGCGCTGCGCGCCGCCGCGCCCGCGCTGGTGTTCAACCTGTGCGAGGGCTTCTGGGGCCAGAGCCGCAAGGAGATGCATGTTGCGGCGCTGCTTGATCTGCTCGGTCTGGCTTTCACCGGGGCCGCGCCTCTGTGCCTGGGATTGACCCAGGACAAGGCGCGCACCAAGGATCTGCTCAGCCGTCATCAGCTGCCCACCCCCAAATACCTGCTGGTCAAGCTCGGCGAGCAGTATCCGCGGGTGCGCGACCTGGCCTATCCCCTCATCGTCAAGCCGCGTTTCGAGGATGCTTCGCTGGGGATTTCCAACGAGAGCGTGGTGGATAATGAGCGCGAGCTCAAGGCGCGCATCGACTACGTGCATCGCACCTACCGCCAGGGTGCTTTGGTAGAGGAGTTCATCGAGGGCCGCGAAATCAACGTCGCGGTCATCGGCAACGGCCCCCACGAGGTGCTGCCCCTCTCCGAAATCCGCTTTCATTCCGATCTGGTGCGTCCCATCGTCAGCTATGAGGGCAAGTGGCTCGAGCAGTCGCAGGGCTACCAGGGCACTCAGCCCCTGTGTCCGGCCAATCTCAAGGGCCGCGATGCAATCCTGGTGCGCGACGTGGCGCTGCGCGCCTACAAGGTCATGGAATGCCGCGACTACGCCCGCGTCGACATCCGTTTGCGCGACGGCGTGCCCTATATTCTCGAAGTCAACGCCAATCCGGACATCTCCCCGGATGCGGGCCTGGCGCGTTGCGCCGGGGTTGCGGGCATGACCTATCCGCAACTGATCCGCCGCGTTCTGGAGATGGCCGCGCAACGCAGGGAGGTCGCTCGTGCGTAATCTCAAGGCAACCGATGTGCCCGATCTGGTGCGGATTCTCGAAGCCACCGGGGCGTTCAGCGAAGAGGAAGTGGGTGTGGCCGTTGAGCTGCTCGGCATTGTGCTCAATGATCACAGCCAGCAGGATTACGAGGTGGCGGTGGCCGAGGTCGCGGGCCGCGTCGCCGGCTATGTGCTGTTCGGGCCGGTGCCCCTGACTCAGGGTAACTTTGATCTGTATTGGATTGCCGTCGACCCGACGACTCAAGGTCACGGCATCGGGCAAAAGCTGATGTCGCATGTGGAGGAGCAGGCGCGCGCCCGCGGCGGACGCCTGGTGTGTCTGGAAACGTCCTCGCAAGGAAACTATCAGCGCACCCGGCGCTTTTACGAGCAGGCCGGCTATGTTGAGGAATCACGCATCCGTGATTTCTACAAGCCGGGCGATGATCGCCTGACTTATGTCAAACGTTTCACCTCCCGCGAGGAGAGATAAGCGATATGGAAACCTGGCAAAAAATACTTCAGGCTGCTATTACCCGCCCCGGTGAGGTGACCCGGCGCTTCGGCATCGACCCCGCGCCGCTTGAGGCGGTGGCGGCGGAATACCCCATGCGCATCAACCCCTATTATCTGTCCCTGATCAAGGAAGTGGGCGATCCCATCTGGCGCCAGGCGGTGCCTTCCGCAGAAGAGTTGCAGGACAGCGTCTGTCCGGCCGATCCCCTGGAGGAGGAAAACCAGAGCCCGGTGCCCAACCTGGTGCACCGCTACCCGGATCGCGTGCTGTTTCTGGTGTGCTCCGAGTGCGCCATGTACTGCCGCTTCTGTACGCGCAAGCGCAAGGTCGGCGGTGAGAACATGCAGATCACTCGCGAGAGCATCGAGGGCGGATTGGACTATATCCGCAACCATGGGGAAATCCGTGACGTGATTCTCTCCGGCGGTGATCCTCTCCTGCTTTCCGACGAAAAACTCGACGGGATTCTCAAAGCCCTGCGCGCCATCCCCCATGTGGAGATCATCCGCATCGGCTCGCGCGTGCCGGTGGTGCTGCCGCAGCGCATTACGCCGGCCCTGGTGCGGGTGTTGCGTAAGTACCACCCGCTGTTTCTCAATACGCACTTCAATCACCCCGACGAGATCACCGAGCAGGCCGCCAAAGCCTGCGCGCGGCTGGCCGATGCGGGCATCCCCTTGGGCAACCAGTCGGTGCTGCTGCGCGATGTCAACAATGATCCGGCGGTGATGAAACGTCTCATGCAGAAGCTGCTCGCCATCCGCGTGCGGCCCTATTATCTGTATCAGGCCGACATGGTGCGCGGCACCAACCACTTCCGCACCTCGGTGGAGGAGGGCCTGGAAATCATCCGCGCCCTGCGCGGCCACAGCTCGGGCCTGGGTGTGCCGGCCTACGTCATCGACGCTCCCGGCGGCGGCGGCAAAATCCCGCTGCTGCCCGACTATCTGCAAAGCCTCGGCGAAGAGGTGGTGCTCAAGAACTATCTGGGCGAGACTTATCGCTACGCCAATGTGGCGCAGGAGGTGCCCGAGGAACGGCGGCGGGTGGCCAACGAGCAGGGATGAGAAAAACGGGGCGGCCTCGCAAGGGCCGCCCCGTTGCGTTGCTGGGTGGCTCTCAGGCCGAAGGCGCCTGAAAACTCACCTGCACGTCCTGACGATGGGCGGGATCGATCTGCCACAGAGTGCGGCGCGCGAAGTTGAACAGGCGCGCTACCAGCACGTCGGGGAAGTGAGCGAGGCGGATGTTGTAGATGTTGACCGAGTCGTTGAAAAACTCGCGGCGGTCGGCGATCTGGTTTTCGATTTCGGTGATGCGCGCCTGCAAATTGCGAAAGGCCTTGTCGGCTTTGAGGTCGGGGTAGCGCTCCACCACCATGAACAGCGAGCGCAGAGTCTCGGTGAGCATGTTCTGCGCCTGGATTTTCTCCTGCTCGCTGCCGGCGTTGTTCACCTGGGAGCGCGCCTTGATCACTGCCTCCAGGGTGCGCTGTTCATGCTGCATGTAGCCCTCGCACACCTTGATCAGCTTGGGCAGTTCGTCGAAACGCTGCTTGAGCAGCACGTCGATATTGCTCCAGGCCTTGTCGATGTTGTTTTTCATGCTGATGAAGCCGTTGTACACCACGATGACGTAGAGCACCAGGGCGGCGATGAGCAGGGCGATCACGCCGAGAACGATCCACAGGGTCATGGGATTTATCCTTTCTTGATACGTGTTGTTGGGTGGTGAAAAGGGATTCACCGCCGAGAGCGCGAAGAGCGCAGAGAAGAATCTGAGAAATACAGAAAAATCTTTCTTTGGTTTTCTCAGCGTGCTCAGCGGTGAAAGAGCTTTGCTCAGGTTTTAACTCTCAATTCAACCCCAGCAGTATCTGCTTCAAGGCCCATACGGCGGTGCCCAGCGCGGCAGCGAACAGCGCCGCCATCCACCAGGCGTAGCCGCGGGTCAGATGCGCTTCTGATTCGGTCTGGGCGATGATGAAGGGACGCGTGTGGCTGCAGCTGCGGCCGACGAGGGCGCGGGTGGTGCCGGGCGCGGCCTTTTCGTTCCTCAGCAGGTGCTCGCGCAAGACCTGCTGCTGGACCGCGGCGCGGGCCAGATCCCATTCTTCTTCGTCGATGCGGCCGTCACCGTTGCGATCGTACTTTTCCAGGGCCTTGGGGTCGAGCTTGAGCTCGCGCAGGGCCTCGCGGGTGCGTTCGGCAAGGCTCAGGCTTTGCTCCTTGTAGGGCCGCGCCGAACCCAGTACGTAGAGAGAGGTTCCTTCGGGAATGAGTTCCTCTACCCACTTCTCGTTGGTGTCGGTGCCTCCCAGCGAGCGGACCATAAATCCTTCCTGACCTGGAAAACCCTCATTGCGCACACCGGGCCGAATGCGTGCGCCCTGTGGATCGACGGTAATGGTGCCGGTGCCGTCGTCGAGCAGGAAGGGCACCGCGCCGCTGTCGCTCTGGCGGGTCAGCTGCCAGCCGGATTTTTCGTTGCGCCGGTAGCGCCGCAGCCGATACCACACGCAGGCGGTCTGGGTGGCGGGGGAGACCAGGGCGTACTTGCGGCGCGCATGGCCATTCAGTTCCACCATGCCCATGGCCAGGGAGCGGATGCGGCTGGTGGGGGTGTTTTCAATGAGGCGTTTAATGCGCAGGCAGTAAAATCCTCCGCCGAAAAATCCCGCGCTGAGCGCGCCGGGCAGGGCGCCGCTGCGCATGCCGTCGTACACAATCAGGTGGATGAGGCGGCCGCCGCCCTCGGAGAACATCAGAGCGGCTGCCGCGATTCCGACCGCCAGGCTCAGCCCGCGCTTCCAGGTCCAGCGCGCGGCGACGGTCCCGGGGGTCGGAGGCGGCGGCAGCGTCGGGGCGGGTGCCGAGGGCTCTTCGGCTTTCAAAACATCCTGGTCGCCAAGTTCCTCGCGGATGATCTGCGCAAGAGGCGGCGGCACCAGGCCGAGGGTCGGGTTTTGAGGTGCGGGGGGCTTTTGCAGCAGCACATCGCTCATCAGCCAGCCGAAGCGCGTCAGACTTTTGAGATTGGCCGCGCGCGCATCCTCGCCCGGTTCGGGCTTGCGCAGACTGCAGCCTGGCAAAAGGGCCAGACCGAAATCGCAGCTCAGGGTAAATTCTCCGGCGTATTCACGGATGAGGTCGATGAGGGCGCGCATGTTGCCGACGCTGCTCAGGCAGGCGCGTTCGCCGAGTCCGGCGGGATTGAAGCCGCCGGCGACCAGGCGCAGGGCATCGCTGACGTCTTGTTCGTCGCCGAGGAGGTAAAGATCGAGAATCGGCTGGGTGCGCAGCACCGCCTCCAGCATCTCGTCCTGCGTCAGAGGCGCTACGGCGGCCGCGCCCTGGTAGGTGTTTTGCACCATGAGGCGTCGCAGGTTCCTGCCGGCGGCCTGGCCGGAAAGATCCGCCAGTATCGCCAGGACCCGCGTGCCGCGCGCAAGGCGGCAGGGGGGGCCTGGCGTGGAAAATTCCAAATGGTCCTGGCGAATTTCGACCTGGCGCACACGCTTGGGGGCAAACCGCGGCGGGGTGGGCCGAATCAGTTGAGCGTCGATGCCGAAATTCGTCACCAGGGTATGAAGTTCGGCAAGTTTTGGGCCCTTGCCCTGAGCCAGCAAGGCACGCCCGCGGCCCAGCAGGCGCTGGCGCGCGGTAAAGGCGTCGAGGCCGAAATCCGCGGCCAGCAGGGGCAGCAGGTCCTTGATTCGCGCGGTCTCCCCCAAAGCTCGGGAGACGATCAGATAGCGTTTGTCATCCATTGTCGGTCGGCCGTAGGAGGAAGGGCGTCCGGCTTGAAAAGAAAAATTGAGAAAAATTTATGCAACTGCCGTGCCGTGTGCCCCGTTGCGCCCGATGGCCGGCTATTTGATGAAACGAATGCTTATCGGGTAGCGAAATTTCTCGCCGCTGCGGGTTTTGATGGTGGCCACGAGAATCATGACCAGATCGAACAGGGACAGGGCGATGACTAGCAACACACCGATGCCCACCACGATCAGAATCATGGAAATGAGCAGATAGAGGGTGATGCTGAGCTGGAAATTGAGGGCTTCCTTGCCGTGGTGGTCCACCTGAAGGAATTGGCGGCCCTTGAACAGCCAGACGGCCAGGGGGCCCAGCACATGGCCGAAGGGTAGAAAATAGCCGCACAAGGCGCTCAAATGGGCGGCCATGGCCCAGTTGTCGCCGGCGGGGTCGGGCGGACCATAGGTCGGGGCATCGTTGGAGGTGTCGGGGTGCAGTTCGATGTCTTTATCGGGGCGCATTGTGATCTCTCCATGCATGGGGTCGAAAGCAATCGCAAACTTTAGCACAGGGCGAGTGCGGGGAACACCCTTCTTGGCCTTGTTCTGCGTTATTTCGCGCAAAAGGGTTGAGGACGGCTTGCGGCTCGTGCTAACTTGCTTTCTTTTGTGTCAAGGTTGTTTCTTTTGACCCCTCATCCGGAAAATCCATGGCTTACGAAGATATTCTGCCCCGTCTAGCGCGGCCCTCGCGCTACCTCGGCGGCGAAGTGGGAAGCATCAAGAAAAATCCCGAACTGGTTGACCTCTCCATCGCCCTGGCTTTTCCCGATGTTTACGAGGTGGGCATGAGCCACCTCGGCTTTGCCATCCTTTATCGGATTCTCAACGAGCGCCCCTGGCTGGCCGCCGAGCGGGTTTATGCTCCCTGGGCTGATCTCGAAACGGAGCTGCGCCAAGCCGGGGAGCCCCTGCGCTCCCTGGAGACGGAACGGCCCTTGGCGCAATTCGACATCCTTGGCTTCACCCTGCAATACGAGCTGTCCTATACCAACATTCTGATGATGCTCGATCTTGGCGGCATTCCCCGTCGACGTGAAGATCGCGATGACGATCATCCCCTGGTGGTGGTGGGCGGGCCCTGCGCGTTCAATCCTGAACCTCTGGCGGATTTTTTCGACTGCGCGGTGATCGGCGACGGCGAAGAGGCTCTGGTCGAGCTGTGCGAGGCGGTGCGCGCATCACGCGCCGCCGGTGAGAAGCGTACGCAATTGCTGGAACGATTGGCGCTCATCGAAGGGGTCTATGTGCCCGCTCAATTTGCCGTGGATTATCATCTCGACGGTCGCATTGCCAATCTGAAATCTCTGCGTGCTGAACGGCCGCGCATCCGGCGGCGTTTTCTTGCCGACTTGGAGAGTGCTCCCTTCCCCACCGCGCCCGTGGTGCCGACCATGAATACCATTCATGACCGGGTGGCGGTGGAAATCGCCCGCGGCTGTACCCGCGGTTGCCGCTTTTGCCAGGCGGGCTATATTTATCGCCCGGTGCGCGAACGCAGCCCGCAAGGGGTCATCGACATCGTTGAAAAGTCCCTGGCGGCCAGCGGGCATGAAGAGGTGTCGCTGCTCTCCCTGTCCAGCGGCGATTATGCCTGCATCGAGCCTTTGCTGAAGAACCTCATGGGGCGCTTTGCCGAAAGCCGCGTCGCGGTTTCTTTGCCGAGCCTGCGGGTGGGCTCCCTGACTCCGGAGCTTATGGAGCAGGTCCGCAAGGTACGCAAGACCGGCTTCACTCTGGCGCCCGAGGCCGGCAGCGAGCGCTTGCGCCAGGTCATCAACAAAGGGATCAGCGCCGAGGATCTGGTCGAAACCACGCGTGTGGCCTATGCTCTGGGTTGGCGGGTCATCAAGCTGTATTTCATGCTCGGCCTGCCCACGGAAACCGCAGCTGATCTCGAAGCCATCATCGCGTTGGCGGCGCAGGTCAAGAAAAGCGGTAAGGGGTCGCAGGGCGGCGCCGACGTCAATGTGTCCGTGTCGACGTTCGTGCCCAAGGCGCATACGCCCTTTCAATGGGAGGCGCAGATCGGCATGGACGAAACCCGCCGCCGGCAGGATCTGCTGCGTGATGGCCTGCGGGCGAAAAAGCTGCGCATGAAATGGCATGCCGCGGAAATGTCCTTTCTCGAAGGTGTGTTCGCCCGCGGCGATCGGCGCCTGGGAGCGGTCATCTCCCGCGCGGTCGATCTCGGGTGCCGCTTCGATGGGTGGAACGACTGCTTTGACTTCGGTCGCTGGCAGCAGGCTTTTGCCGACTGCGCCCTGGACCCGGCCTGGTACCTGCGGGAACGTGGCGAAGATGAAATTCTGCCCTGGGATCACATCGACTGCGGCATTCCCAAGGAGTTCTTTCAGCGGGAGCGCCGCCAGGCCCGCGTCGGGGCCGCCACCCCCGACTGCCGAACAGGCGCCTGCACGGGTTGTGGTATTTGTGATTTTGAAGAGTTGCGCCTGCGCCTGTGCGATCCGCGCACCCTCGGCGAAGAACCCGCAGTGCAGGACGCGGCTCCGGAATCCGCTGCTCCCGAGGAGCAGCGCTGCCGTCTGCGCCTGCGTCTGGCCAAGCTCGGCAAGGGGCGCTTCATCGGACATCTTGAATTCATGAGCCTGTTTCATCGTGCGGTGCGCCGCGCTGGACTGCCGGTGCGCTATTCACAGGGGTTTCACCCCCATCCGCGGATCTCTTTCAGCGAGGCTCTCTCTCAGGGTATGGAGAGCGAGGCGGAAATCATCGATCTCGATCTGGCCGAACCGGTCTCGGCCGAGGGTGCGGTCAACCGTCTCAACGCTTGCCTGCCTGAAGGTTTTCGGGTGCGCGAGGGGGCACTTCTGGACTGGCGTAATGCCTCGCCTTCCGCTAGTATTGAGTGCACCGTCTATCGTTTTGAACTCCCGGCGGATGCGCCCTCCGACCTGCCGGGTCGTATCGCCGAATTTCTCGCGGCCGATGAAGTGCCGGCGCTGCGCCTGAAAAAGGGGCAGCAGACGCGGGTTGATCTGCGTCCCGGGGTGGAAGACGTCGAGCTGCTCGCCGATGCCCTGGTGTTGAAAATGGCCCAGGGCAGTCCTCTACCGGTGGCCGCCTATCTTCTCGGTTGCGACGAAGCCCGGGTGCGGGATCTGCCCGCCTGTAAAATCGGCGTGATTTTTCGCCAGAGTCCGGCCGGGCCATGATTGATCATCGATTCTTAAGGAATTTTTTATATTTCTATGTTTGGAAGGAGGCCCCATGGCCAAGGAACTGGTCATCAACACCACCTCCCAGGAGACCCGGGTGGCGCTGCTGGAGAACGGCCATATTGCCGAACTCTACATTGAGCGCGCACGCGAACGGGGCATCGTGGGCAATATCTACAAGGGCCGGGTGATTCGTGTCCTGCCCGGCATGCAGGCGGCTTTCGTCGACATCGGCCTGGAAAAGGCCGCGTTTCTCTATGTCGCCGACGTGTTCGACGAAGTCGAAGCGGTCGAGCATTTTATCGACGGCGGCAATCAGGGGCCGCCGGTGGCGGGAGAGGACGGCGATATTGAAGACCGGACCCTGCCGCCCATTGAAGATCTTTTGCAGGAAGGCCAGGAAATTCTGGTGCAGATCGCCAAGGAGCCCCTGGGCACCAAGGGTGCGCGCATCACCTCGCACATTTCCCTGCCGGGCCGCAACCTGGTCTATATGCCCACCGTCGACCATGTCGGCATTTCACGCCGCATTGAAAGCGAGGAGGAGAAGGATCGCCTGCGCGCCGCCGTCGAACAGATTCGCCCCGCCGGGTCGGGATTCATCGTGCGCACCGCCGCCGAGGGCAAGAGCGAAGAAGACCTGCAGGTCGACATGGAATTTCTTCTCAACCTCTGGCAGGATGTGGCGCGGCGCAAGGACGGCAGCGGCGCACCGAGCCTGATCCATTCCGAACTCGATGTCATCTGCAAGGTCGTGCGCGATATCCTCACCGAGGACGTGCGGCGCATTGTCGTCGACTCGCGCGATGAATACGCCAAGATCGAGCGTTTCATCGGCACCTTCATGCCCAAGCTCAAATATTCCATGGAACTCTACGAGGACGAAGAGCCGATTTTCGACGCTTTCGGTCTCGAAGTGGAGATTGCTCGCGCACTCGGACGCAAGGTGTGGCTCAAAAGCGGCGGCTACATCATCATCGAGCAAACCGAGGCGCTCACCGCCATAGACGTCAATACCGGCCGCTATGTGGGCAAGCACAATCTCGAAGACACCATCCTCAAGACCAATCTCGAGGCGGTCAAGGAGATCGCCTTCCAGTTGCGGCTGCGCAATATCGGTGGCCTGATCATCATCGATTTTATCGATATGGAAAAGGAGCCGCACCGCGAAAAGGTGCATGCGGCCCTGCTCGAAGCCCTCAAAAGCGACAAGAGCAAGAGCAACATCCTCAAAATTTCCGAACTCGGCTTGGTGGAAATGACCCGCCAGCGGGTGCGCGAGAGTATCGGCCGCACGCTGTGCGAGGCCTGTCCGTACTGCGAGGGCAAGGGCTATATCAAGAGCCGCGCCACTCTCGCTTATGAAATTTTTCGCGAGCTGCGCCGTGAAATGAACGAGCTTGCGGCGCCGCGCATTACTCTGGTGGTGCATCCCGATGTGGCCGCAATTCTCTACGATGAGGAACGCCACGGCATCGAGGAGCTGGAAGAACGCTTCGGCAAGCAGATCACCATCACCGCTCGCCCGGTTTTTCATCAGGAGCAGTATGAGATTCTGCCGGGATAGGGGAGTGGTAATTCATGCTTGACAGAAAGTGTGGTTTGGGGTAAGTTCCAGCGTTCTGGAAGGTATGTCGAAGCTAATCGAGAGCGAGGTGAATGTCTATATGTACGCGGTTATTAAGACCGGAGGAAAGCAGTACAAAGTTTCCGAAGGCGATCTGGTAAAGGTCGAGAAACTCGCGGGCGCGGTGGGTGATACCATCGAGCTGGGCGAAGTCCTCATGGTCGGCGGTGAAGAGGTCAAAATCGGAACACCTCTGCTGCAGGGCGCCAAGGTGAAAGCGCAAATCGTCGAACAGGACAAGGACAAGAAAATCCTTGTTTTCAAGATGAGGCGGCGCAAGAACCAGCGCAAGTTGAACGGGCACCGCCAACCCATTACTCGCCTGAAGATCACGGGCATCGAAGCTTAAGGTTTGAGGAGGTTGATCCATGGCACATAAAAAAGGGGTCGGCAGTACCCGCAACGGCCGCGACAGTGCAGGCAAACGTCTCGGCGTCAAACGTTACGGCGGTGAGCAGGTGACCGCCGGATCGATTCTGGTGCGTCAGCGCGGCACCACTTTCCATCCCGGCGAGAACGTCGGCGTGGGCAAGGATTACACCTTGTTCGCCCTCATCGACGGCGTGGTGAAGTTTGAGCGCAAGGACCGCGACCGCAAAAAGATCAGCGTCTACACGGCCTGATTGTCATTCAAAACCCAACAGGAAAGCCCGGTGCCGTATCAGGACGCCGGGCTTTTTTTCTTAGACCTGGATCCCTGAGATCCGAACGTTGATCCTTGTTGTCAACAAGTAGCAAGGAATCAAGGACCAAGGACAGTTTTTCTCATGCATTTCGTCGACGAAGTCAAAATTAATGTCAAGGCCGGTGACGGCGGGCGCGGCTGCCTGTCCTTTCGCCGCGAGAAATTCATACCCAAAGGGGGGCCCGACGGCGGCGACGGCGGCGACGGCGGCGATATTGTCTTTGAGGTGGACGCTAATCTCTCCACCCTCATGGATTTTCGTTACAAAGTCCACTACAAGGCTGGGCGCGGCGGTCACGGCATGGGCAAGAACCGGCACGGCAAAAATGGCGAAACCCTGGTGATTCGCGTGCCGCCGGGCACCCTGGTGTATGATGCCGAGAGCGATGAATTGCTCGCCGACCTGACCACGCCGGGCGAGCAGCGCAAGCTGCTGAGCGGCGGCCGTGGCGGCCGCGGCAACGCGCGCTTTGCCACCAGCACCAATCGCGCCCCGCGTCATACCCAGCCGGGCACCGCCGGCGAGGAGCGCACCCTGCGCATGGAGCTTAAACTGCTCGCCGATGTGGGGCTGGTGGGCTTGCCCAACGCGGGCAAGTCGACGCTGATCTCGGCGGTGTCGGCGGCCCGCCCTAAAATCGCCGATTACCCCTTTACCACGCTGGTGCCCAATCTCGGGGTGGTGCGCTATGGGGGCTTCAAGAGTTTTGTCATGGCAGATATCCCCGGACTCATCGAGGGCGCGGCCGAAGGCCACGGCTTGGGCACGCGTTTTTTGCGCCACGTGGAGCGCACCGACCTGATCCTGCATCTGCTCGATTTGCTCACACCCGAGGAGCAGAGCCCTGAAGGGCATTTCGATCTGATCAACCGTGAGCTGGCCCGGTACAGTCCGGATCTTGCGAAAAAGCCACAGGTGGTCGTGTTGACCAAGGCCGATGTAACCGAAGTGCGAAATTCGGTGCCGCATTACATGGAGTATTTTCAGGCGCGTGGTTTTCGGGTTTTTGCCGTTTCGGCGGTGACCGGCGAAGGCGTCGGAGATCTGGTCGCCGCGGTCGGCAGTGAGCTGGAGGCCCGTCGGCAAGGTGCGGCTGAATCGAGCGAGGAAGCCTCCCTTGACTCGAATCCTTCACACGGCTAAGATAGCGGCTCTTTTCCCTTAAGATTCCCTGTGCTTTAGGTAGTTTGCGCCATGCGCCAAAATTTTCTCAAGCGAGTTCGTCGGGCAGTCATAAAGATCGGAAGCAATGTTATTTCCGACGACACGGGCCTGCTTCTTCCGCGCATTGCGGTCATCTGTGACGAAGTCTGTCGCCTGCGCGCCCAGGGTCTGGAGGTGATTCTGGTCTCCTCTGGTGCTGTTTCCGCAGGCAAGGGCGTTCTCGGCATCAGCGGCCGGCCCCAGACCATTCCTCTCAAGCAGGCCGCAGCCGCCATCGGCCAGCCGCGCCTGATGCGCGCCTACAAAGAAGGCTTTCAGGCTCACGGCTATCTGGCCGCACAAATCCTGCTTACCCGGGACGATCTGGCCAACCGCCGCCGCTATCTCAACGCCCGCAACACCCTGGTCACCTTGCTCGATTTCGGCGTGACGCCGATCATCAACGAAAATGACACGGTAGTGGTGGAGGAGATCCGTTTCGGCGACAACGACAACCTCTCCGCCATGGTGACGTCGCTGCTTGAAGTCGATCTGCTGGTCATTCTTTCCGATGTGGATGGTCTCTATGACCGTAACCCACAGGAGCATCCCGAGGCACGCCTGATTCCCCTGGTCGAGCGTGTCACCGACCAGATACAGGCCATGGCCGGCGGCGAGGGTTCGGTGCTGGGCACCGGCGGCATGGCGAGCAAGGTCAAGGCCGCGCGACGTGCGTCTCTCAACGGCATCGGCACACTCATCATCAACGGCAGGACGCCGCAGACTCTGGGGCGAGCTTTTGCCGGGGAAGAGATCGGTACCTATTTTCTGCCGGCGCGTGATCGCATGGCTGCGAAAAAGCACTGGATCGCTTTTACCAAAAAGCCGCGGGGCAAGGTGTTTGTCGACGACGGAGCGCGCCGTGCCTTGCTCGAAAACGGCAAGAGCCTGCTGCCATCCGGCATCACCGGAGTGGAAGGGCGCTTTGAGCGCGGCGATTCGGTGCGGTTGTGTGATCCGGCGGGCAACGAATTTGCCAAGGGAGTCATTGGTTACAATCTAACCGAGTTGCTGCGTATCATGGGCAAAAAGACTTCGGAAATCGAAGCGAGTCTGGGATATAAATACGGCGATGAGGTAATTCATCGCGACAATCTGGTGATCTCTTCTGCTTCTGAGACAGACGAGGATTGAATTCGGCGGCTCTGTCCGCCCTCAGCGCAAAAGGAGTACGGAAATGACCATCGCCGCACAGATGCTCTCGCTGGCCGCTGAAGCTCGGCAGGCCGGCCGAATTCTCGCCAATCTTTCCTCTGCGGTAAAAAATGATCTGCTGCTGCGCATGGCCGCCGCCCTGGAAGCTGCCGGACCGACCCTTGTGGAGGCCAACGAAAAGGATTTGGCGGCGGCGCGCCAGAGCGGTCTGTCGCCGGCCATGATCGATCGTTTGGTGCTCGATGACCAGCGTATCTGCGCCATGGCCGCTGGGTTGCGCGAGGTTGCCGCCCTGCCTGATCCGGTGGGCGAAGTGACAAGCATGCGCCGGCGTCCCAACGGCATCCAGGTCGGTCGGGTCCGCATTCCCCTGGGCGTTATCGGGATCGTCTATGAGTCGCGCCCCAACGTCACCGCCGACGCCGCCGGCCTGTGTCTTAAGAGCGGCAACGCCGTGGTGCTGCGCGGCGGCTCTGAGGCCATACATTCCAACACCGCCATCGGCGCGATACTCAAGGGCGAACTGAAGAATCTGGGCCTGCCCCCGGCAGCGGTGCAGGTCGTCGCAACCACCGATCGCCAGGCGGTACTCGAGCTTCTCAAGTGCGAAGAGTCTATCGATCTCATCATCCCCCGCGGCGGCGAGGGGCTGATTCGCTTTGTTGCCGAAAATTCGCGCATTCCGGTGATCAAGCATTACAAAGGGGTGTGTCATACCTTCGTCGACGCCGACGCCGATTTCGACATGGCGGAAAAGATTTGCATCAACGCCAAGGTGCAGCGTCCCGGAGTCTGCAACGCCATGGAAACCCTGCTCATCCACAAAGACATTGCCGAAACCTTCGTGCCGCGCATCGCCCAGGCCATGCGCGCCAAGGGGGTGGAGCTGCGTGGCTGTCCCATTACCCGCTCCTTTGCCCCCGACGTCAAAGTGGCCACTGAAGAGGACTGGGGCGCCGAGTATCTCGATCTGATCCTGGCGGTACGGGTGGTCGAGGATCTCGGCGAAGCGGTGGCGCATATCGACCGTTACGGCTCGTTGCACACCGAGGTGATCGTCACTCGCGACTATCACAACAGCCAGCGCTTTTTGCGCGAGGTCAATTCGAGCGTGGTCATGGTCAATGCTTCCTCGCGCTTTTCCGACGGCAACCAATTCGGACTCGGCGCCGAAATCGGCATTTCCACGACCAAGCTGCACTCGTTCGGTCCCATGGGCCTTGAGGATCTGACCACCCGCAAGTTCATCGTCCTCGGCGACGGCCAGATTCGCGCCTAGGGGCCTGCGCATGCCGCACCCTGGATACTCTCCCGCTCGGCCACTTGCCTGCCGAGGAGGTCTTTGCTCATGAAAACCGGCATTCTCGGCGGCACCTTCAATCCCATCCATCTGGCTCATCTGCGGATTGCCGAAGAGGTGCGCGAGGCCTGCGGTCTTGACCGCGTCTTGTTCATTCCCGCCGCCACGCCACCGCACAAGCCTTTGGAAGGCGAGGTGCCATTTCACCATCGCCTCGCCATGACGCGAGCGGCCATCGCCGACAATCCGGCCTTCGCCGTCAGCGACCTGGAAAACCGGCGCAGCGGCAAGAGCTATTCGGTAGATACCCTGGAGGTTTTGCGCAAGGAAGCTCCCGGCGAAGAATTCTTCTTTATCATGGGGATGGATTCTTTTGCCGAGATTGCGAGCTGGTATGAATTCCGCCGCCTTTTCCAGTTATGTCACATCGTGGTGACGGCCCGTCCCGGCAGCCGTGGCGGAGCTCCTCCGGACTTGCTCCCGGTTGCGGTGGCTGATGAGTTCTGTTATGATTGCGCCTCGCAAAGGCTGGTCCATCGCTCCGGATTTTCCGTTATTTTTCTCGAGGAAACATTTCTCGATATTTCCTCGACGCGTATCCGCCAACTTGTAGCCGCCGCGCGCTCGGTGCGTTATCTGATTCCGGCGGCGGTTGAAACTTATTTGCATCAGCACGCCCTTTATCGGGGCTCCGAAAGGTCTTTAGTTTTGCAATCTGATAAGCGGGCACTGCTCTGTGCCGCCCATGCCTTGGGCAAAAAAGCATCCGACGTGCGTCTGCTTGATGTGCGCGCTCTCTCATCGCTGACCGATTTTCTACTGATCGCCACCGGACGATCCGACCGCCAGGTACAGGCCATTGCCGAAAGTGTGCGGCTGGGGCTCAAAAACGAACACCAGACCCTGCCTCTGGCGGTTGAGGGCATGAACGAAGGGCGCTGGGTGTTGCTTGACTACGGCGATGTCATGGTCCATGTTTTCCAGCCTTCCGTGCGCGAATTCTATGATCTGGACGGTCTCTGGCGCGAGGCTCCCGAGGTCAGCATTCCTGCCGAATATCACTGGGAGAACAAGGCCGCCGCCCAGTGAAGCTCAAGCTGCTGTGCGTCGGTCGCTTAAGCGAAGCCTATCTGCGTGCCGGTGTTGAGGACTTTGCAGCAAGGGTGCAGCGCTATCTGCCCCTTGAGATCATTGAGATCAAGGAAGAGAAGGCAGGAGGACGCAAACCCGATACGGAGCGGATCCGGGCCCGTGAAGGCGAGCGGCTGCTGGCCAAGGTGGCAGACGCCGCCCAGGTCGTGATTTTGGATGAAGGCGGGCGCCGTATGTCTTCGGAGAAGCTGGCGCAGTTTCTGGAAGACCATATGGTGCGGGCCACCCCCGAAATCGCCTTCATTCTGGGGGGTGCTTATGGTCTGGCCGAAGCAGTCAGGCAGCGCGGCAACCTGATTCTGTCGCTTTCGGACATGACCTTCACCCATCAGATGGCGCGCCTGTTTTTGCTGGAGCAGATTTATCGCGGCTTGACCATCGTACGCAACGAACCCTACCACAACCGCTGACGGGGCACAGGTCCCGCCTCAGGAGTGATGCATGGATCCAGAGCAGGTAGATCAGGCACGACGTCAACTACTCGAGATGCGTCGCGAAACCCTTCAGGAGGTCAAGGACTCGCGCAAGGCCAGTCAAGAACTCGGCCAGGAGGGCGGCGGGGATATCGGCGATATCTCTTCCAACACCTACCATCGCGACGTGTTGATGAATCTCAGCGAAACGCAACGCCAGTTGGTTCGTGATATCGATGCCGCGCTTGAGCGGATTGATCAAGGGGAGTACGGCGAATGTTTGCGCTGTGGAGAAGAAATCGCACCGCGACGTATGGAAGTCCGGCCATTTTCGCGCTATTGTGTTGAATGCAAGACCGAGGTGGAAAAATTCGGCGAATAAAATTTCAATAGTTTTCTAGTCTGGGCCTATGCCCGGGGAGAGCGCCATGCCCCTGATCAGCTTCCTGGTTCTCGTCGTCCTTTTTTTGGCATTTTTTGTTTACTTTGCCGCCATCAATCCCCAGCAAATCACCTTTTTTTATTTTGCCGAAAAATCCTTTACCACTTCGCCGGTGGTTGTGGTGGTGGCAGCGATTTTGATCGGCTTCGTCCTCGGGCTTGCGGTCTATACCTACGGCATCTTCATCTATCGGATGCGCGATTGGCGCCGCGAGCGCAAGGATAAGAAGTCGCGGGATATTCATGCTGTTTATCGTGAAGGGGTGGGTAAGCTGCTTTCTGGGGATCTGAAAAAAGCGCGCGCGCTGCTGCAGAAGGCCCTCGATCAGGACCCGCGGCGCAGCGACACCCTGATCGCCATGGCCAGCCTCAATGTGCAGGAAAATCAGCCGCAGGAAGCCCTGCAGTGTCTGCTCAAGGCCCGCGATGCCGATCCACGCAGTCTCGAGGTGCTCTTCAAGCTGGCCGCAACCTATGAAGACCTGGAGCAGGACGCCGACGCGGAGCAGACTTATAGCGAAATTCTTGCCATCGACAAGGATAACCGCAAGGCCTTGCGCGGGCTGCGCGACCTGGCCATGAAGGAAAATCGCTGGCGTGATGCCCTGGAAGTGCAAAAGCGCCTGCTCAAGGTGATGCAGGGCAGCCCACGGCTACCCGAGGAAAAAAATCGCCTGCTGCACATCAAGTACGAGGTGGCAGTGGTCGATTTGGAGGCCGGCGAGATCGAGCCGGCCAAATCCGAGTTTTCCGAGGTGATTCGCCAGGATCCCGAATTCGTGCCGGCGCGTGTCTCCCTGGGCGATGCCCACCGGCTGCAGGGGCGCAGGGAAGAGGCCGCGCGCGTTTGGCAGGAGGGCTACCGTAAGCTCGGCAAAGGTATTTTTCTTGCGCGCCTTGAAGAGCTATTCCTCGAAGCCGAGGATCCGGCGACGCTCCTGTCTTTCTACCGCACTTCCATGGCCCAGAATGAGACTGATGTGATCCTCTGTCTCTACTACGCCAAGCTGTGTCTGCGACTGGAAATGGTGGATGAGGCCGGCGAGCAGGTCTTCGCTCTGGAAAGCGCCGGCTCTGATCACCCCTTGATTCATCTCCTGGCTGCCGAAGTGCACCGGCGGCGCAAGCGCACCGACGAGGCTCTCGACGAGTACCGGCGCGCCATCGGCATGGACGAGCGGCTGCAGGTGGCCTTCGAGTGTGAAAACTGTCGCGCGAACTACCCCGAATGGCGTAGCCGCTGCACCGGCTGCGGAACCTGGGGTTCCCTGGTGATGAGCGGACGCAGCGATCTCAGTGCCATCAAGCCGGTGGAATTCGGCGATCTTCCCCCGGGAGGACCCTGATGATGGCAGCCACGGCAAAGCGACCCGTCGCCCTGGTGATTCTCGATGGTTGGGGGATCAATCCACAGTGTGAACAAAATGCCGTTTGCATGGCGCGTACGCCGCGGCTGGACGAATTTTTTGAGACCTATCCGCATACGCGCATCGGTGCCTCGGGCATGGATGTCGGCTTGCCTGACGGCCAGATGGGCAATTCAGAAGTCGGTCACCTCAATCTCGGGGCCGGCCGCGTCGTTTATCAGGATTTTACCCGCATCAGCAAAAGCATTGCCGACGGTGATTTTTTCACCAATCCGGCCTTCACCGGGGCTTTGGGAAAAATCCGCGAAAGCGGCGGCAAGCTGCATCTCATTGGTCTGCTTTCCGACGGCGGCGTGCATTCGCACAACAGCCACCTCTACGCCCTGCTCAGACTGGCGAAACAAGAAGGAATCCAGGATGTTTGCGTCCATGCTTTCCTAGACGGTCGCGACACCCCGCCGCGCAGCGGTATCAGCTACCTGGCTGAACTTGAAGAGGAGATGGCGCGTCTGGGCTGCGGACGCATTGCAACCATTGTCGGCCGCTATTACGCTATGGATCGCGACACCCGCTGGGATCGCGTCGAGCGGGCTTATCGCGCTCTGACCGAAGGCGTGGGCGAGGCGGCGGTCGATAGTCGCGAGGCAATTCTTGCCGCCTACGCCGCCGAACAGGGCGATGAATTTGTCACGCCGCGCGTGGTTCAACCTGCCTCCACGGTGGATGACGGTGACGGGATCATCTTTTTCAACTTCCGCAGCGATCGCGCGCGTGAATTGACCCGAGCCTTTACCGAAAAAAAATTTTCCGGGTTCGCGCGGCGCAAATCTCCTGCCTTGGCGGCCTATGTGTGCATGACTGAATATGACGCCACCTTTGACCTGCCTGTGGCTTTCGCTCCGGAGGCCCTGGTCAATCTGCTTGGCGAAGTCGTGGCGGGCGCCGGCCTGAAACAGCTGCGCATTGCCGAAACGGAAAAATACGCGCACGTCACCTTTTTCTTCAATGGTGGCAGCGAGGAGCCCTATCCCGGCGAGGATCGCTGTTTGATCCCATCTCCGCGCGATGTCGCCACCTATGATCAGAAGCCCGCCATGAGTGCCGTCGAAGTGACGGACGAGGTAGAGCGGCGGATTGCCTCCGGGGATTATGCTCTGATCGTTCTCAACTATGCCAATTGCGACATGGTCGGACATACCGGCTTTCTCGATGCGGCCGTGGCTGCCATGGAAACCGTCGACACCTGTGTCGGCCGCGTCGTTGATGCGGTTCTGGCACAAGGCGGCGTGTTGCTGCTTACCGCCGACCATGGCAACTGTGAGCAGATGAGCGACGGCAGGGGTGGGGCGCACACTGCGCACACCTCCAATCCGGTGCCGCTGATACTGGTCGATCCCGATCGCCGCGGGAAGAAGTTGAATCCCGGGATTCTTGCCGATATCGCACCGACGATTCTGCGTCTGATGGGGCAGGATGTGCCCCGGGAAATGAGCGGCAAGTCCTTGCTGTCCGATTAATTTGTTCAGGAGCGCGGCGACTCCTATGGCTTCGCGGCCAATGTTGCTAGGCCATGCCGAAAGCCTTTTGCGGCTTTTTCTTCCGCCCTGTTGTCCTCTGTGCGATGCCCGCCTGGCTGATGACGAGGCTCGCAGCCATTGTTTCTGCGCTCTGTGCCGCAGTGGCATGCGTTTCCTGGCATCACCCTGCTGTCCCCGTTGTTCCCTTCCTTATCCGGCCCCAGGTGGCAGCGATCACCTGTGTGAGACCTGTCAGCGGCAAGAGCCGCCCTTCGTTTGGGCCGCGGCTGTCGGTCACTATGAAGGCGCCCTGCGTCAGGCCGTGCAGGACTTTAAGTTTGGTGGACGCCTTGATCTTGATCGGCCGCTGGGAGTGCTGCTGCTGGAGCGCACCGGCGACCGCATCCGCGCCTTCGCCCCGGATCTAGTGATTGCCGTGCCTCTGCATGTCACGCGCTTGCGCGAGCGCAGCTACAACCAATCTCTGTTGTTGGCTCGCGCGCTGGCCAAGCCCTTGCGTTTGCCTGCCCCGGCCCGGCTTTTGGTGCGGGTGCGGGTCACCGGTAACCAACAGGGCCTGACAGGTGCTCAGCGCCGGCGCAATTTGCGTCGAGCGTTTTGCGCCACGGGCGAAGTCGCCAAGCGGCGCGTGCTGCTGGTTGATGATGTCATGACCACCGGCGCAACTGTTGCTGAATGCTCCAGCGCTTTGATCCGGGCCGGCGCAGCGGAGGTCGCGGTGGTCACCCTGGCCCGGACTTCGCGCCAGGCACGGATTTTTTAACCGCTAAACCCTGCCCGAAAGGATTCTGACATGAAGCCTTGCGTTTTCGTTACCCGTCCCATTCTTCCCGGTCCCCTGGAGCGCCTCGCGGCCATTGCCGAAGTGCGTGTTCATGAGGGCGAGGGTCTGCTCTCGGCGGCTGAATTGCGCGCCCAGGTGACAGGAATCGATGCGCTGTTCTGTCATCTGACCGATATCGTCGACGAGGCGCTGCTCGAAGCGGCCGGTCCTCAGTTGCGCATCGTCGCCAATTACGCCGTGGGTTACAATAATATTGACTTGGACGCCTGTCGTCGGCGTGGGGTGGCGGCGACCAATACTCCCGGAGTGTTGACGGAGAGCACCGCGGATATCGCATTTGCCCTGCTTCTCGCCGTGACGCGCCGACTCGTGGAAGGCGACCACATGGTGCGAGCCGGCGAATTCAATGGATGGGCGCCGCAGATGCTGTTGGGGCATGAAATCTCCGGAAAAACACTGGGCATTATCGGCTGCGGGCGTATCGGTCAGGCCATGGCGCGCCGCGCACGTGGCTTTGGGCTGTCCTTACTTTATACTCAGAGAAAGCCCTTGGCCGGAGATCTGGGTCGGGAACTGGGACTGGAGTACGTCTCCCTGGATGAGTTGCTTGAGCACAGTGATTTCATCAGCCTGCACTGTCCCCTGACCCCGGAGACCCACCACCTGTTGGGCCGTACACAATTGGCACGTATGAAACGCGAAGCCATTTTGATCAACACTGCGCGTGGGCCGGTGGTGGATGAAGCCGCGCTGGTCGAATTTTTGCAGAAGAAAGAGCTTGGCGGGGCCGGATTCGATGTGTATGAACATGAACCACAACTGTCCCCGGGACTTGCCGAACTCGACAACGTCGTGTTGTTGCCGCATATCGGCAGCGCCACTGTCGAGACCAGGCGCCGCATGGGTGAGATGGTGGTCGACAATATTCTCGCCGCCCTGCAGGGGCGGCGGCCGCCCAACGCCCTTTAACCCTGCGAGATGTGCAGTCCATGACGTCGACTTCTGCTGAATTTTTCTCTGCCCTCTCCCTGACCGAGGTTCTGGAAACCTTGCCTTTCGGCCTGTTCCTGGTCGATTGCGACCAGCACATCGTCTATTGGAATCCTGCAGCGGCCCGCATCACCGGATTTTCTCCTGAAGAGGCGGTCGGTCGGCACTGCTCTTTTCTCCAGGGTATCCCCTGCGGGCGCCGCTGTGGGCTTTATGATCCCGCGGTGTCCAAGCCGGTCACGAATGTCACCTGCACCATCCGGGGGCGCGACGGCAAGCGCATCACTCTTTCCAAAAGCGTCGATTTGCTGCGAACGCCGCTGGGTAAGGTGGTCGGCGGTGTTGAATCTTTCGTCGACATAAGCCCCATGAAAGGGCTGGAAAGGCGGCTGCGTCGCCATGCCTTCGAGCGCGAGCGAGAGGTTCGCCTTCGAACGCGGGAGCTTGAAGAAGAACACGCCCGCCTACAGGCCGCCAATCACGAACTCGATGCCTTCGTGCATACGGTTTCCCATGATTTGCGCACGCCATTGACCCCTATCATCGGCTATGCCCAATTTCTGCATGAACATTACCGTGACCGCCTTGATGAGCAGGCTCTGGCCATTCTCGAAGACATTGAAAGCCAGGGAACCCGTATGCTGGCGCTTATGGAAGATCTCCTGACCCTGGCGCGGGTCGGCCGGCTGGATCCTCCCGACACACCGGTTTCCGTGGCCGACGTGGTTTATGAACTGCAGGGCGAGATGCGCGCCGCGATTGGCGAGCAGGGCGTTGAAATCCGCGTCGAATCCCTCCCTGAGATGCGTCTGCCGCGGACCCTGCTCAGTGAAATTTTTGCCAATCTGATCCAAAATGCCTTGCGCTACGCCGGCGCCGCGGGTGGTCCGATTGAGATCGGCGGTCGGCGCCAGGGAGGCAGTTGCGCTCTGTTCGTGCGTGATCACGGTCCCGGGGTGCCTGCGGAAATCGCCGACAAAATCTTTGACCCTTTTTACCGTGGTGAATTAAGAGCGCACACCCCCAACGGAACGGGGATTGGGCTGACAATTGTCAGCAAGGTGGTACGCCTGTATGGCGGTCGCATCTGGGTCGAGGAAACCCCTGGAGGCGGGGCCACTTTTCGCATGGAGTTTCCCGACGCCTGAAGTACGGTCTGCTACGCATAAATTAAGTACACAATCTTTTTTTTATTTGAAATTTGCAATGAATGGCATTAAGATGGTTTTAATTTCCTTGCGGCTCAGCATAAGCGTCGCCGCAAGATCATCTTTTGCCGGATGTCGGGAGTCCTCATGAAAAGTGAGCTGGAAAAGCGGGAGATCCTTCTCGAAAGCGGAACCAACGAAGTCGAGATCATCGAGTTTTATCTCGGCGGCCAGTCTTTCGGCATCAATGTTCACAAACTCCGCGAAATCGTGCCCTATGAGCCCGAGGCAATGACCTCCCTGCCGGAGAGCGGGCCCTCCATGAAAGGCATGCTGCTGCTGCGCGGCAAGACGGTGCCGTTGGTCGATCTCGGCAGCCACCTGCGCAAGCGCCAAGTTGAGAACTCCGTGGAGCGCAAGGTCGTGCTGGTGTGTGAATTCAACCGCGAGGTCAACAGCTTTCTCGTCGATGGGGTCAATCAGATTCACCGCATCTCCTGGAAGGATGTCAAACCGCTGGACGATTTCTTCACTCCCTACAAGCCGCGTTTTACCGGATGTATCACCGTCGACGGGCGCGAGGTGATGATCGTCGATCTGGAGCACGTGATTACCGAAATTTTCCCCGAGCAGACCATCTTCGGCGAAGGCGAAGTCGAGGGAGCCGAGGAGGCCGATGCCTTCAAGCGCGGCAGCCGTCAGGAGGTCAAAATCCTGGTCGCCGAGGACTCCAACATCATCCGCAATCAGATCGTCTCTATTTTAAAAAGTTCGGGTTATGAACAGGTGACGTCCTTCGTTAACGGCGAGGAGTGCTGGAATGGCCTGAATATGCTCAAGGCCGAAGCGGCGCACAAGGGGCAGGATCTACGCGAGTATGCCGATCTGCTGATTTCCGACATCGAGATGCCGAGCATGGATGGTTTGACCCTGTGCAAAAAAATCAAAACGGATCCTGTCATGAAAGAGTTGACGGTGATCATGTTTTCATCGCTGATCAACGAGCAACTTGCCCACAAATGCCAGGAGGTGGGGGCGGACGGACACATCAGCAAGCCGCAGATACACGCCCTGGTCAAAATGCTGGATGAATATTGCCTGAAGTAGGCAAGGCCGCGGCACTCTACCGCAACGTCCTGCGGCGCGACGGGGTGCTGCAGACGAAGCATGAGAAAATAACCAAGCCCCCGGGATCCGCGCAAGGATCCCGGGGGCTTTTTTTCTTCAGAACCGCGCCGGCTCAGCGTTTTTTCAACCGCTCGGCCAGTAACTCGATGGTATGCGCGGCGCGCACCGGCAGATCGCGTTTTTCCAGGGCGCCGCGCAGCATGATGAGGCAGCCCGGGCAATCCATGGCGACGACGGAGGCGCCGCTGTTTGCGATGTCGTTGACCTTGTCTTTGGTGATCTCACGCGAGATCGGTGGATGGCTGGTAAAGGAGTAGGAGCCACCAAAGCCGCAACAGCGGTCGGCGTGGGCCATCTCGCTCAGTTCAAAACCGGCACTTTCTAAAAGGGCGCGGGGTTCGCGCCACACGCCGGCACCACGACGCAGATGGCAGGAGTCGTGATAAGTGAGTTTTTCTCCGTCTGCGGGCGCCTCCAGGGTGGCGGTATCCTGCAGCACGTTGTGAATGAAGGCTGAGACATCCAGCGTTTTTTCCGCCAGATGTTCGGCTTTTTGCGCCCACACCGGATTGTCCTTGAGATGTTCGACGAAGTCGCGGCGCAGGGCCATGGTGCAGGTAGGGCAGGTGGTTACGACGAAATCGGGATCCTCGGCGAGCAGCGCCCGCACATTCTGTTCGGCAAGTTCCACCGCCGTTTGGCGGTCGCCGGAATAGAGGGCCGGGATGCCGCAACAGTTCTGTTCCTGGGGGTAGTAGACTTCAACACCAAGATGGTTGAGCACCTTGACCAAATCAAGGCCCATCTCGGGATAGATGAAGTCATTGCCGCAGCCGCCGAAAAAAGCCACCCGGTAGCGCGGCTTCTCGATGTTCTGCGGAACCTCGGGCAGCAGATCGCGCAAAGGTTTGGCGGCGATCGTCGGCAATGTGCGCCATTCGGTGAACGAGGAAAAATAGGCGGGCAGGTGGCGAATGCTGCGTTCGCCCTTGCTCACCGGCTTTTGCAGCAGGCTTGCAGCGCGGATCAGGCTGTGAAAGAGCTTGCGGTTGCGCATGACTTTTTTGAAGACGATGGACTTGCCGGCACCGATGCCTTCTTCTTCACCGATCACCGAACGCAGGTGCAGGATGATGCCCTCCAGATCGATGTTGCTCGGGCAGATGGCAACGCAGGCGCGGCAGCCGATGCAGGCGCGCACGATTTCGGCGGCCTTGTCCAGGCCGTGAAAGAATGCGGTGAGAATGATGCCGATTGCGCCGATATAGATGTGTCCGAACACATGTCCGCCCACCGTTTGATAGACCGGGCAAACGTTGGCGCAGGCGCCGCAGCGGATGCAGCGCAGGGCGTCTTGGCAGTGGGGTGATGCAGCCAGGGCGCTGCGGCCGTTGTCGAGAAGGACGATGTGCAGCTCCTTGTCGGCATCGCCGCAGGGTACGGCGCCGGTGATCCAGGTGACATAGCTGGTCAGGGGCTGGCCGGTGGCGTTTTTCGGCAGGACGCGAATGACCTTGGCGGCGTCCTCGAGGGTCGGCACGAGTTTTTCGATGCCCACCAGGACAACGTGAATCTTCGGCAGGGTTGCTACCAGGCGCGCGTTGCCTTCGTTGGTGACCAAGACGATGCCGCCGGTTTCGGCCACCGCGATGTTGGCGCCGGTGATGCCCATATCCGCATCAAGATAGGTCTGGCGCAACTGTTCGCGGGCCACCTGCACCAGGTGAGCGATTTCCGCCGGTTCTGTGCGGCCGGTCACCTGGCCGAAGAGTTCCGCCACCTCTTCCTTGAACATGTGGATCGCCGGCATCACCATGTGGCTCGGGCGTTGACCCGCCAACTGAATGATCCACTCCCCGAGATCAGTTTCCACTGCCTTGACGCCGGCTTTGGCCAAGGCATCGTTGAGGTGGATTTCCTCGCTCGCCATGCTCTTGCTCTTGGCGACGGTTTTCACTCCGCGTTTTTTTGCCAGATTGGCAATGTAGGCGTTGGCCTCTTCACCGGTCCGGGCCAGATGAACTATGGCGCCGGCCGCGCGCGCGTTTTGCATGAAGCGGGCGAGCAGCTCTTCGTGCTCCTCGCGCACCTGGTCCTTCATTGCGGCGATTTCCTGGCGCAATGTTTCAAAATCCAGTCCGGCAAACGCGTTCTGTCGTGAAATCAGATAAGCGTCGCCGAATTTGTGCAGGGCGTCCTGAAGTTTAGGGGTGGCCAGTGCCTGATCGATGAGTTGCTTGTATTGGCGGGTGCGTTGCTTATTCATGGGCGTTATCCCTTGTCAGGGGCGCGTCCTGGTGCGCCCGATCCTCTTCCTAATTCTCCAGCGGATCCTCGGAAATCCCTTCCAGCAGCAGGATGTGCAGTTCACAGGGACCGTGCACGCCGATGGTCAGCACACGTTCGATGTCGGCGGTGCGGCTGGGTCCGGAAATGTAGGCGAGAAAGCTGCGTGGCGTTTGTTGCTGCAGGCGGCGCAGAGGTGCGACGGCAGCCAGACCGTCGGCGACAATTTTTCGCGGGTCGAGGAGGACGAAATGGCGCGTGGGCAGGGTCGTGGCCAGGCGCGTCGCTTCAGCGGTGCTTTCCAGTACCACCGTGCCGGTATCGGCAATGGCGAAATTGGCGCCGGTGATACCGGCGGCCGCGGCGGGCGCCTGGGTGCGGGGCTGGTGGGTGGCGATGTCGCTGCCACGCTCGCGCAATCCCCTGGCCAACCCAAGGCGCTCAAGGCTGGGACTGGGTGCGAGCAGCACCAGCCCGCCGGCCTGCATATGGATGTAATCGGCCGCGGCGGAGGCATCGCGCATGGGGAGAACTTTGGCGCCGACGCGCGATGCCGCTTCGCTGAAACCCTGCACAAGCTTTGCGTCAATCATAAAAACTCTCCGGGAAGAATGGTCATACCACTATTTTGGGAATCCTATCTTGGGGAAGCTGTTCTGTCAACGGCAAACAACGTTTTTGATGCATTTTTCTTTCTGTAAATAGCCGCTTTTACGTGATTTCAACAGCTTTTGAAGCAATCAGAACGTGATTTGAATTTTGTGTTGACAGTAACACGGGATGTAGGTAAGAATTTTAAAAGGTAAGGCCATTTGGATTTTAGGGCTCTGCTACCCTGGTCCATTTTCGCGTGGAAAGGATCTTTGCCTCATGAATTTGCTGCTCTCGCTGTTTCCCATCGTTTTGCTGATCTACCTGATGCCCCAAACCCATATGTTCCACCTTCGCAAGATATTCCAGAAGTACAATTAATCTTTTTCGCAAGGGGAAATTTTATGTCACCAGGGATCCAGGCATTACTTGCAGGAACACCAATTATTGTCGCAGCCGTGCTGCTCGTTGGCCTTCAATGGCCGGCGCGACGGGCCATGCCCATCGTTTATCTCACAGCGGCAGGCATCGCACTGTTCTTTTGGGAGATGAGCTTTAACCGTGTTCTCGCCTCAACGATTCAAGGGTTCATTGTTACGGTCGCAGTGCTTTGGATTATTTTCGGTGCGATCATGCTGCTCAATACTCTTCAGAATTCCGGCGCCATTTCAACAATCCGGGCGGGCTTCACTAACATCAGTCCGGATCGACGCGTTCAGGTTCTTATTCTGGCGTGGCTTTTCGGCTGCTTCATCGAAGGAGCTTCAGGTTTTGGCACCCCGGCAGCCATCGCTGCGCCATTGCTGGTGGCTATTGGTTTTCCAGCCCTGGGTGCCATCATGGTTGGCATGATGATTCAATCAACACCGGTATCCTTCGGCGCGGTCGGAACCCCAATCATCATCGGGGTGACCAATGGGCTGGACCATATCGCCATCGGAAACCAACTCACCGCGACCGGCTCAAGCTGGGAAGCCTTTGTGCAAATCATTACTTCAGAAGTCGCTATCGGCCATGCTATCGTCGGAACCCTGATGCCACTGCTGATGGTCATGATGCTTACCCGATTTTTCGGCAAAAACAAGAGCTGGAAAGAGGGGCTGGCCATGGCGCCATTCGCCCTTTTTACCGGTCTGGCCTTTGCTGTTCCCTACGCTCTTACCGGGATCTTTCTCGGCCCGGAGTTCCCTTCTCTCATCGGCGCCCTGTTCGGCATGGCCATTGTTGTGCCGGCAGCCAGGAAAGGCTTCCTGACACCAAAAACGGTTTGGGACTTTGCTCCACAAGAAGAGTGGCCGAAGGCGTGGTTTGGTACGATTACCCCCAAAAAACCCAGTCTTGATGAGCGAAAAATCTCCCTGCCTATGGCCTGGACCCCGTACATTCTGGTGGCCTTGATTCTGGTTGCCAGCCGGGTCTTTCCCGCTCTCAAGTCCGCGTTGCTCAGCCTGTCATTCGGCTGGCGAAATATTCTTGGCGAAGCGGGTGTCAGCAGCAGTATTGAACCACTCTATCTGCCCGGAGGAATTTTATTGTTTGTCTGCGTGCTGACGCTGTTCCTGCACAGGATGAAATTCTCCCAGTTTACCGCTGCTGCCGGGTCTGCCGGAAAAACTCTGCTCGGCGCGGGATTTGTTCTGATGTTTACAATCCCGATGGTGCGGATTCTTATCAATTCAGGGATCAACGGCGCTGATCTGGTATCCATGCCCGTGGCCATGGCCGATTATGTGGCGGTAACCTTTGGTTCCGTCTATCCGTTCTTTGCTCCGACAGTTGGTGGCCTTGGGGCATTTATCGCCGGTTCCAACACCGTTAGCAACATGATGCTCTCCCAGTTCCAGCTTGAAGTGGCAAACGCCCTGAGTGTTTCAGGCGCGGTGATGCTTTCCCTTCAGGCAATGGGCGCAGCAGCCGGAAATATGATCGCTATCCATAATGTGGTCGCTGCTTCGGCAACTGTCGGGCTGCTCGGGCAGGAAGGCAGGACGATTCGCATGACGATTATTCCGACAACGTTCTACCTGATTGCCCTTGGCATCCTGGGCCTTGTGGCTGTGTATGTCCTTGGTCTGACGGACCCGCTGATGGGACTGTAAGTATGCTCCCGTCAACGTTGGGTCTTTAAACGAACCCTGGTGCCCATGCTCATCTACGGAATGATCGCCGCGCTGGTCGGAATCTTCCTCATGTGAGAAAATGCGCGTTGATCTGAGTTTTTTTAGAGACACCTGCAACCTGAGCAAGGAGAACCCCCATGATTTCCTCGACCGCCATTGCCCACCTCAAGGAAAAGCTGGGCGACGCCAACGTGCTGCACGAAAAGGAAGATCTGCTCACCCTGGGCTATGATTCCACCCCCGGGGTGCATCATCTGCCCGAGGTCGTGGTCTACCCAACCACCACCGAAGAGGTCATTGCCGCCATGGAGATCGCCGAACGCGAAGGGCTGCCTCTGACGCCGCGCGGCTCAGGTACGGGGCTCTCCGGCGGCAGCGTGCCGGTCAAGGGTGGCATGGTGCTGTGCCTGACGCGCATGAACCGCATTCTGGAAATCGACGAGGAGAACCTCACCGCCACCGCCGAGGCGGGGGTGATTACCCTTGATCTGTTCAACGCGGTGGCGGCCAAGGGGCTGTTCTATCCCCCCGACCCCGGTTCTCAGAAGATTTCCACCCTGGGCGGCAACGTCGCCGAGAATGCAGGCGGGCTCCGGGGGCTCAAATACGGCGTCACGCGCGACTATGTGATGGCGCTCAAAGGGGTGCTCGCCGATCGCAGCCTCATCGCCACCGGTGGCAAAAGCGTCAAGGATGTCGCCGGCTACGGCTTCAAGGATCTGCTGGTGGGCAGCGAGGGGACACTGGGGATTGTGACCGAGATCACCGTCAAGCTGATTCCGCCGCCCCAGGACAAGCGCACCATCCTTGCCTATTTCAACGACGTGCGCACCGCCGGCGAAGCGGTGTCGCGCATCATCGCCGCCAAAATCATCCCCTCGACCATGGAGATCATGGATCGCGCGGTTATCAACTGCGTGGAGGATTATGTCAAGATCGGCCTGCCGCGGCAGATGGCCGCGCTCTTGCTCATCGAAGTCGACGGTCATCCGGCACCGGTTGCGGAAGAGGCCGCCGGGGTGCAGAAAATTCTTGAGCAGGTCAAAGCCGCCGAGATCCATGTGGCGCGCGATGCCGAGCATGCGGCAAGCCTTGCCGCGGCGCGCCGTACTGCGCTCTCGGCCCTGGCGCGGATGTCGCCCACCACTTTGCTGGAAGACGCCACCGTGCCGCGCTCTCGGTTGGCTGAGACCTTCAGTGAAATCGAACGCCTCACCGAGAAATACCGTCTCAAGGTGGGCACTTTCGGCCACGCCGGCGACGGCAATCTGCATCCGACAGTGCTCTGCGATGAGCGCGATCACGAGGAAATGGAACGCGCGCACGCCTTCTACAACGAACTCTACGAACAGGTGCTGGCCTGGGGCGGCACCGTGTCGGGCGAACACGGCATCGGTCTGGCCAAGAAGGAATACCTTGCGCGTCAGATCGGGCCGGGTGGCGTGCAGGTGATGAAACGTATCAAGCAGGTCTTCGATCCGCAGGGTATCCTGAACCCCGGAAAAATTTTCGACGAAGGCGATCCCTGTACGCAGGTGCATGTGGAGGAGGGTTTCCGTGTCTCGCACTGAACCGTTGGGAAATTTTACCGCCGAGGATGCTCCCCACTACGACGATGTGGTGCAGTGCATGCGTTGTGGTTTCTGCCTGCCGACCTGTCCGACCTATGCCCTGACCGGGCGCGAGCGCTCCAGCCCGCGTGGCCGGGTGGCGCTGGCGCGGGCCGTGGCGGAGAAGAAGCTTGAATTTACCCCGGCCATCAAGGAAGAGGCCTTTTTCTGTCTGGACTGCCGCGCCTGCACCACGGCGTGCCCGTCGGGAGTGCGTGCCGGCGAGGTGATGGAGATGTGCCGCAGCCAGGCCCATGCCTTCTATCCTCTGGGTAAGATGGGCAAGGCGTTTCGCGAGTTCATCCTGCAGAAGATGGTGCCCTCGCCCAAAATGATGGAAACCTCCATGCTGCCGACACGGCTCTATCAGCGTCTCGGCATTCAGTGGCTGGTGCGTCATCTCAAGGTGCTCAAGCTTGGCCCGGAGTGGATGAATAAAGCTGAAGGCATGCTGCCCGAGCTGGAAAAGCCTCTGCGGCCGCAATTGCCGGACATCGTTGCCGCACGCGGGGAAAAGCGCGGGCGGGTCGGTTTTTTCTTGGGTTGCGTCATGACCCTGATGTACCCCAATGTGTCACGCAACACGGTGCGTGTCTTGACTCACCAGGGTTTTGACGTGGTGACCCCCAAGGACACCAAATGCTGCGGCGCGCCGCATTTGTCCGAAGGCGATCGCGAAACCGCGCGTCAGCTGGCGCTGTTCAACCTCGATCTGTTTCTCGCTCAGGATGTGGATTACATCGTCACGGATTGTGCCGGTTGCGGGGCGGCCCTCAAAGAATACGAAGAACTGTTGGCGGAGCGTGCCGAACATGAGAAATTGAGCCGGTTTCGCGAAAAGATTCGCGACATTTCGGAGTTTCTCGTCGAAGTCGGCTTGCGCACGGAAGGATTGCAGGAGGTGCGCGCCCGCGTTACCTATCACGAGCCCTGCCACCTGTGTCACGCCCAGGGTATCAGTGCCCAGCCGCGTCAGCTCATCCGTCAGATTCCCGGCGTCGAGCTGCGCGAAATGCAGGAAGCAAGCTGGTGCTGCGGTTCGGCGGCCACTTGGGGGCTGAAGTTTTCCCAGGACAGCCAGAAGGTGCTTGATCGAAAACTTGACAACGTCAAGGCCAGCGGTGCTGATATTCTGATCACGGCCAACCCCGGTTGCCATCTGCAACTGGCCTGGGGAGTCCGCCAAGCCGGTATGCCGCAGGACGTGCTGCACCTCATGGAGCTGCTCGGTCGCGCCCTGCCGCCGGACTGATCCGGCAGCGCAAAGGTTTTCCTTTCTCGCCCGGCGGTTTTCTTCGCGCCGGGCATTTTTATTCCTCGGATTCTTCCTCCAGCCCCAGGCTGTCCATCATGTTCAATACAAAATTTTTGGCGCGTCCCGCCGGGGCGATGATGCCGTAGGCCAGAGCTTCCCTGAGTTCCGCCGCGCTTGCGCCCTGCTCCTTCGCGACCGCGAAGTGTTTGCCCAGTCAGTCGGGACAGCCCACCGCCACCGCGCAGGCGACCCGGATCAACTCTCGAGTTTTTACGTCCAACACTTCCTCGTATTCGAACTCAAAGACCTTTTTGCGGATTTTCATGCATACCTCCTTGATTGATAACCTGGATCTCACGGATTCAGGTATAAGAGACGGGTCCATGACAGTAGAAACAGACTAAAGCAATCCCGACCAAATGCAACCTTAGGGCTGAGTGCCCACTGCGCTTGATGAGAAAGAAAAACAAGGACAGGTTTCCAGGGGCGTTGCCTCAATTAGACAAGGCGGCGGGAAGGGATCTGCTGCCGCATCTTGAATGTCAGATCATCGCGCATCGGTTGTTGTTGTGCTGAAGGTACGGAGCGCAAAAGAAAACGGTCGACGCGGGGTTTACTTTTTCTGATTTTTGGTTCTACTTATCATATAAGGTTTTTACCGGCCCGCCACACGCCAAGGGGAACATTCATGGATGTTGCAAGAGAAATGGACCTTCTGGGGTATCTCGGAATGGACAGCCGCTTTGCGCGCAGTCTGGTGGAGACGGCGCAGATCGTCATTCTGGTGCTCGATGCGCAGGGACGCATCGTCTATTTCAACCCCTACACCGAGCGCTTGACCGGTTATTCCTTGCCTGAGGTGCGCGGGCAGGATTGGTGTGAGCTTTTCGTCCCGCAGGCGGAGCGTGAAAAGATTCAACAGTTGCTGCAGGAGGTGGTGGCAGGAACGCCCGGCCGCGGCAACGTCAACGGTGTAATGACGCGGGGCGGGGCGGTGGTGCAGGTTGAATGGCACGACGATCTTTTGCGTGACGCGAGCGGCCGCCTCCTCGGGGTGCTCAGCATCGGCTGCGATATTTCCGCGCGGCTGGCCTGTGAACGTTCCCTCGAAGATCACCGCCGCCAACTGGAAGCTCAGGTGGCGGAGCGCACCGCGGATCTGCTGGAGGCCAACCGCCAGCTTAAACGCGAAGTCGCCGCGCGCCGACGCACGGAGAAAAATCTCGCACAGACCTCCTTGCAGCTTGAGACCATTCTCGATGCCATCCCCGATATCATCGGGGTGTTGCGCCCTGATTTCAAAGTAGAGCGTTACAATCGTGCCGGCTATGAGTTCTTCGGCCTCGAACCCCAGGATGTGATCGGGCGGCATTGCTACGGCCTGATCGGCCGGGAGGAATCCTGTGATGTGTGCCCCGCGCGCGAAGTGCTTCAAACCAGCAAGCCGGCCAGCAAAGAGGTCTACGACGCGGAACGGAAACGCTGGTACGATGTGCGCGCCTATCCGGTGTTCGGACAAAAGGGGCGCATCCGCTACATCATCGAGCATCTGCGCGATGTCACCCGCGAACGCGAGGTCGATCAGCTCAAATCCGAATTCATTTCAACGGCCGCTCACGAATTGCGCACGCCCCTGGCGGCGGTGACGGGGTTTTCCGAACTGCTTTTGGTACGTGGCGATCTCTCCGCCGACGAGCAACGCGAGTTTCTCAGTTATATCCACGATAAATCCTGGGCCCTGACCCGCATCGTTGAATCCCTTCTCGATATCAGCCGTGCCGAATCGGGCAGGCACCCGCCTCTCAATCCCTTTCCCTGCCGGGTGGGTGATCTGATACGGCAGGTCGAGCCGGTCTTGGAGGCGGGCTCTAAGGGGCACGATTATCGGTTCGAATTGGAGGATGAGGATTTTGAACTGATCGTCGACCGTCAGCGCATCGGCCAGGTCCTGGAAAATCTGGTGACCAACGCCCTTAAATACTCACCGAACGGCGGGTTGATCAAGATCCGCGGGACGCGCGGGGAAGAAGATTACCTGATAACGGTCAGCGATCAGGGGATCGGCATGACACCCGCCGAGGTGGAACGAATCTTTGATAAGTTTTATCGTGCCGACAGTTCCAATTCCGCCGTCTCCGGCATCGGTCTGGGGATGAACATTGTTAAGACACTTGTGAAAGCTCATGGCGGGCGAATTTGGGTGGAAAGCAGGCCCGGGGTAGGCACCAGTGTTTCTTTTACTCTGCCGTTGGAGTTTCCAGGCCTGGCGCCGCAGGGCTGAGGAGAGCTGGTGCCCCGTGCGGTTAATCCTGCCTTCTAATTCTGGCTCTTTTCGGCGCTGCCTGCGTTGCGCCAACTTGACTTAGCGTACGGCTAGGCCTGCGTTGGCGACGCCTTGACAGCACCAAAAATACCTCAGAATTATTTGACACGACNGGCGCTGCCTGCGTTGCGCCAACTTGACTTAGCGTACGGCTAGGCCTGCGTTGGCGACGCCTTGACAGCACCAAAAATACCTCAGAATTATTTGACACGACTAACCGCACGCGACACTAGCGGCTGCTGATCAAGCGCTCCAGGCGTTCGGTGAGCGCGCGCAGGTGAGACTGCTCTTCTTCGGCGAGCCGGGAGAAAAGCTCACGGCTTTTCTCCTCCTTGAGATCGACGCGCAGCAAAAGGTAATGATCGTAGGCGTTGGCCTCCATGCCCATGGCGAACTCCACAATGGCCTCCGGTGACTTGTCCTGCAGCCAGATTAGAACTTCGCTCAGTAGCAGTCCGCCTTCAACATAGACTTCGTCTGCCGCCTCTCCCACCACCGACCGGGGGAAGTCTTCTTCAGGCATGTTGCCTGTCAGCTCTAGAAACGCAGCCGCCAGAGCCGCCTTGTGGTCTGCTTCGACGGCGGCCATGCGGCGCATGAAGTGCGCTGCTTCGAGTTCGTCAATCATTTCGGCCGCAGCGGCGTAAAAGGCGCGGCTGCCTTCTTCGAGCATCCAGGCCAGGGCCAGGTGTTGCACCGGCGTCTGTTCGGATGAGAACCGCACGCGTTGCGCCGCCGGATCCCCCTCGACGACGGCACCCTGCCAGGCGCGGATGCCTCCATCCATGTTGTATGCTCTGTGGAAGCCTCCTTGGATCAGGGTGGCCGCCGCAGCGCGACTGCGTGGTCCGGCGGTACAATAGGTGATCGCTGTTTTGGCCGCATCAAGTTCCGCGAGGCGTTCGCGCAGCTCATGAATGGGAATCAGCAGGGCGCCGGGCAGGTGCCCTTGTTCATATTCCCTGGGTTGGCGCACATCGATCAGATAAAACTCCTCGGGATTATGTTCCAGCAGAAACCTGCGAACCTCATCGATGCTCATGTTGGGGATGGGCCGGAAAAAATCGAAAAATCCCATGGTAGTTCTCCCTCTCTCGCCCCCCCCAGGGGTCAGACGATTTCCGTGGCGTCTTCGGCTTCTCCGCTCACTTGAAAGCGACGCATGAAACGGTGATCGATCCAGTTTTTAAGATACAAGGCGCCGGCGCCGTTTCCGGTGAAGGGGCCGCGCACGGCAATGCCTGTGCCGTCCCCCATATTGAGTATCACCAGAAAATTTTTCTGCGGACGATATTCCTGTAGTTCCTCGTCCTCAAGAGCCGCGCGCAGGTTGTGCAACAACACTGGGTTCTGCCGCACGGCATGAACGCCTACCCGAGGTAGCGAGTGACCCTTGAGGCTGATGCAGTCGCCGCCGCCGAAAATCTGCGGATCCGAGGTGCTTTGCAGAAAGGCGTTGACCTGCAGACCCCCGTCCTCGGCGACGGCCACATCCGAGTGACGAAACACCGGTGGCGGACGCACGCCGGTGGCGGCGAAGGCCAGATCGCAGGGCAGGGCGCGGCCACTTTCAAGGTGTATTTCGTCGTCGTCGACGGCAACGACGGATTCCTGCTCAAGAATGCGGATGTCGCGCTTCTCCAGGGAGTGGCGGGCCAGATCACGTGCGCGTCGGGGCAGCTTGCTCAAGAGTCCGCCGCCGGCCACCAGAAGGATCTCGCCCCGGCATTTTTGGGTGTCCAGCAGGTGGCGCAAGTTGCCGGCAATCTCAACCCCTGCCGGTCCACCGCCCACCACCACGAAACGCAGATTCTGCGCCGGGCGCGCGAGAATGTCGCGGCGGGCGCGGTAGAGGTTTTCGATGGGCTTGACCGGCACCAGGCGCGCAGAAGACAACCCCGCATCCCAGGCCAGGGTGCTGCCGATGTTGAAAGACACCAGATCGTAATCAATCCTGTTGCCCGACGCCAGGCACAGGCTGCGCCGACTTGCAGCCACCTCCAGCACCTGGTCCTGGAGAAAGACTCCGCCGCGCTCTTCAGCCATGCGCTGGATGTTGAACCGGGCTTCGCGGGGGCCAATGCTGCCTCCCAAAAGCCCCGGGCCCATGCCGGAATAATAGTGAAAGGGCGAAGGGCTGATGAGGGTGACGCGGTGGCCGCGTTTGACGAAAGTGCCCAACTTTAACAGGGTGGTCAGATGAGCATGTCCGCCGCCGACCAGTACCAAGTGTTTGCCCATAAAAACCTGTCTCCTCATGTTATTAGCATAGACAGCAACCCCGGCATGTCAATCGTTCTGCGCCCAGGAGTGCTGTTCCGGGCAGGGCTTATTGGAAATGGGGATTGACTCGCCGGGGAGATTTGCTACCCTGCCCGAAATCCATGGAGAAGAGGCCCTTTTAGCATGAATCACCTGATCATGACAGTCGATGCCGTAACCCAGGTCGCTATGCACCTGTTTGCCCTGACCATTATCTGGATCATCGTCGCGGGCCAGCGGGCCAAGGCCAAAAACCCGGAAGAACCCAAGGCCGAAGGATTCTGGGGTCGCGTCGACAACCTGTTGTTGTGGCCGCATCGTGAATACGCCCTGCGCAAACCCAACCATCTGCTGGTCTGGATCAACCTGATCTGTGCGGGGTTGACGCTGTTGGGGTTTGTCTTGCTGCTGCTTGCGCTCATCAGCCGGTAGGGTAAAAAAAAGCAGGAACTGCTTGACGTACCCCAGGCTGCGGCACCATCGCTTGCGGTGAAAGCTTGCTGCGGCGTGATTGGGCATTGCAGCTGAGTGGTTACAAAACACAAAGACCCCGTTCCGGGGAACGGGGCCTTTGTCTGAGCTGGTCTCCAGGATGCCGACGGAGTGCTGGAACATCTCGCCCTTCAACCGAAGGACTGGCCTCTAAAAATCGCTTCAGGCTTCCCGCTACGGGGCGGTCCTGCTCACCACGATTTTACGCGAGGTTAAAAAAAAACAGTGTCGACGAGGGTTTCCTTAACGTCGGTCGCGCATCCCAGAGAATCAAAGAGCGATGACTTTTTCTTTCTGAGAACATCTTAACAAAAGTTGAGGCATAAAACAAGGAAATTAATTTCCCCTCTTTTCCACTCTTTGCAGGAGGTCAAAAAGCACACCATGAGTAACGAAGCCAACAAGATCATCTATTCCATGATGCGGGTCGGCAAGTTCTACAACAAAAAGCCGGTTCTAAAGGACATCTCCCTGTCGTATTTTTACGGCGCCAAAATCGGCGTGCTTGGTCTCAACGGTTCGGGCAAGAGTTCGCTGCTGCGCATCATGGCCGGCGTCGACAAAGAATTCGTCGGCCAGGCGGTGCTGTCGCCCGGCTACAGCGTCGGATTTCTCGAGCAGGAACCGCATCTCGACGAGAATAAGTCGGTGCGCCAGGTCGTTGAGGAAGGGGTGCAGCAGACCGTCGATCTGCTCAAGGAGTTCGAGGAAATCAATCTTAAGTTCGCCGAGCCGATGTCCGACGACGAGATGAACGAGCTCATCGAGCGCCAGGGCGAGGTGCAGGAACAACTCGACGCACATGACGCCTGGGATCTCGACAGCCGTCTGGAGATGGCCATGGACGCCCTGCGTTGCCCGCCCGGCGATGCCTCGGTCAAAGTACTCTCCGGCGGTGAAAAGCGGCGCGTCGCCCTGTGCCGCTTGCTGCTGCAAAAGCCCGACATCCTGCTGCTGGACGAGCCGACCAACCACCTCGACGCTGAAACCGTAGCCTGGCTTGAACATCACCTGCAGCGCTATGAGGGAACTGTCATCGCCGTTACTCACGACCGCTATTTTCTCGACAACGTTGCCGGCTGGATTCTCGAACTCGATCGCGGCGAGGGCATTCCCTGGAAGGGCAATTACTCGTCCTGGCTGGAGCAGAAGCAGGAGCGTCTGCGGCGCGAGGAAAAAACCGAGAGCGAGCGGCAGAAGACTCTAGAGCGTGAACTTGAATGGGTGCGCATGGCGCCCAAGGCGCGCCACGCCAAAAGCAAGGCGCGGATTTCGGCCTATGAAAAACTTTTGAGCCAGGAGGCGGAAAAGCGCGGCCGCGATCTGGAACTCTACATCCCGCCGGGTCCGCGCCTGGGCGATGTGGTCATCGAGGCGCAGGGCGTGAGCAAGGGTTATGGCGACCATTTGTTGTTCGACAACCTCTCCTTCAGCCTGCCCCCGGGTGGCATCGTCGGCGTCATCGGACCCAACGGCGCCGGCAAGACCACCCTGTTTCGCCTCATCACCGGCCAGGAGCAGCCCGACGCCGGCACCTTTCGTACCGGCGAGACGGTGAAGTTGGCCTACGTCGATCAGAGTCGCGCCCTGGATGCCGATAAATCCATCTGGGAAGAGGTCACTGGCGGTCAGGACACTCTGACTCTCGGCAAACAGCAGGTCAACAGCCGCGGCTACGTGGCGCGCTTCAACTTCTCCGGCGCCGACCAGCAGAAGAAGATCGGCACCTTGTCCGGCGGCGAGCGCAACCGCGTGCATCTGGCGAAAATGCTCAAGGAAGGCGCCAACGTTCTCCTGCTGGACGAGCCGACCAACGATCTTGACGTCAATACCTTGCGCGCCATGGAAGAAGGCCTGGAAAACTTTGCCGGCTGCGCGGTGGTCATCAGCCACGATCGCTGGTTTCTCGACCGCATCGCAACCCACATCCTCGCTTTTGAGGGCGACAGCCAGGTGGTGTACTTTGATGGCAACTACTCGGAATACGAAGCGGACTACAAGAAGAGAAAGGGCGCCGTGGCCGACCAGCCGCACCGTATCAAGTACCGCAAGATGGCGCGGTAACAGAAAGCCTTACAACTGAGCTGCAACGACAAAGGCCGGATCCCCAGCGGGATCCGGCCTTTGTCGTTGCTTGCATCAAGGGTTGATTACTTGTAATTCTTGAGTGCTTCGATGCGCTCCTGCAGGGGCGGGTGGGTCATGAACAAGCGCTTAATTCCCTGGCTGCGATTGCCGGAGATGCCGAAGGCGGCCATCTGATCGGGCAGGTGCGGTTGGTTGACGCTCCTCTGGAGTTTTTCCAGGGCCGAGATCATCTTTTCGCGGCCGGCCAGGTGGGCGCCGCCGGCATCGGCGCGGAATTCGCGCTGACGGCTGAACCAGAAGACGATGGTGCTGGCGAGAATGCCGAACACGATCTGGGTGACGATGGCCGTGACGTAGAAGGCCGGGCCATGGCCCTGCTCGGTCTTGAACACCACGCGGTCGATAAAATGGCCCACCACCCGCGAAGCAACGATGACAAAGGTGTTGACCACCCCCTGGATGAGGGCCAGGGTGATCATGTCGCCGTTGGCCACATGGCTCACCTCGTGGGCCAGCACCGCTTCGGCCTCATCGCGATCCATGGAACGCAGCAGGCCGGTACTCACGGCGACTAAAGCGCTGTCGCGACGGGCGCCGGTGGCAAAGGCGTTGACGTCGGGGGCGTCGTAGATGGCGACCTCGGGCATGCCGATGCCGGCGATCTCGGCCTGCTTGCGCACGGTCTGCACCAGCCAGGCTTCGACGTCGTTGCTCGGCGATTTGATGACCCGGGCGCCGGTGAGGCGCTTGGCCGTCCATTTAGAGATGGCCAGCGAAATAAGTGAGCCGCCGAATCCGAACACCGCAGCAAAGATGACCAGATTGTACATATCCAGGCCGACGCCCTGCTCATCGAGAATGCGCCCGACCCCGAGCAGGCTCAGTACCAGGCTCAGGACGAGAACGATCGCCAGGTTGGTAATAACGAACAGCATGATTCTTTTCATCTTTTTTCTTCCTCCGTGAAAATATTGTCGCGGGCTCGAAGCTAAAACAGGGTGGTACGGCTCCGACGCCGTTGCCGCAAATGGCGAAACCGCCTGTGGCGCATCCCGGGGATGGCACGGCGGCACTATTTATTATGGTGTTCGTGGCGCGGGTGTCAAGAAAAACCGAGATAAGGATGAGGGCGCCTGCTGCCGAGGGGGCTTTGTGCCATCGGGGTGAAGACAGTAGGATAACAGTATTTCGGTTCAGCTTAGACAATGAATGTTTTTAAATTTTTTTACCAGGCTGGCCAAATGCCACAAAGACCGGTTAAGGAAGCGAAAATACAGCCTATTTATGTATACACCGGTCGACAAGTGCCGACAAAACCTTGTTTAAGAAACTCCGTTAGACGAAAAACCATTGAAAAACAGATGGTTAAGGGTTGAAGATGATGTGTAGACAAATGTTTCCGGGATGATTTCGACACCCCAAAGGAGTGCGCGATGTTGGAAAGTTTCTCCCTCGCCTTATCGTTTTATACTTCTCTCCTGATTCTTTCGCAGATCCTCCGGTGGGCTGAGTGCCGCCGCGTTCTGGGCTGAATCCCTTTCCCCGTTTTGGAGTGGCTATGTTTGAGGTCCTGAACAATGAAATTCTCGCCCCGGGGCTGCATCGTATGCTGCTGCGTGCTCCGCGCATCGCCGCCGCGCGTTGCCCGGGGCAGTTCGTCATCGTGCGCAGCGCTGCGGGTGAAGAGCGCATTCCCCTGACCATCGGCGATGCCGATGAGGATGCCGGAACCATCACCCTGTTCGTGCAGGCCCTCGGCGCCGGTACCCAGAAGATTGTCGCCGTTGAACCCGGTGGTTATCTGCGTGATGTCGCCGGACCTCTGGGCCTGCCGACCCATATCGAAAACTGGGGACGGGTGGCCTGTGTCGGCGGCGGGGTCGGCACCGCGGTGCTCTACCCCCTGGCCAAGGCGCTGGCTGCCGCCGGAAACCAGGTGACGACCATCATCGGCGGACGCAGTGCACCGTTTATCATTCTCGAGGAGGAACTCGCGGCTTTTTCCGCGCAGGTGCGGGTCACCACCGAAGATGGCAGCCGCGGCCGCCAGGGGTTTGTCACCCTTGAGCTGGAGAACCTTATGGCAAGTTCCGCCAGCCGTCCGGAGGTGGTCTTCGCCATCGGACCCGTGCCCATGATGCGCGCGGTCGCTGAACTGACCCGCCCGCAGGCGATTCCCACCATCGTCAGCCTCAATCCGATCATGATCGATGGCACCGGCATGTGCGGCGGATGCCGGGTGGTGATTGGTGACGAGGCCAAATTCGCCTGCGTCGACGGCCCGGAATTTGACGGCCATCTGGTGGATTTCCAGAGTCTCGGCGATCGTCTGAGCATGTACCGTGACCATGAGGATCAGTGCCGTATCGGCCTGCATCAAGAAAACTGAGGGTTTTGAGCTATGTTGAACAATCTGAGCGCAAAAGAGCGCATGGCCATTGCGCGGGAGAAGATGCCTGAGCAGGATGCCGAAGTGCGCAGCCGCAATTTCACCGAAGTCAACCTCGGCCTCACTCTGGAGCAGGCGGTGCGCGAGGCGCAGCGCTGCCTGATGTGTAAAACTCGCCCCTGTGTCGCCGGCTGCCCGGTCGCGGTGGATATCCCCGCCTTTGTCACACATCTTGCGCAAGGAGATCTCGCTGAGGCGGCGCGGATTCTCATGCGCGACAACGCGCTGCCCGCCGTTTGCGGTCGGGTGTGTCCACAGGAAGTGCAGTGCGAAGCCAAGTGTGTCCGCGCCAATCGTGGTTTGCCGGTCGCCGTGGGTTATCTGGAGCGCTTCGTTGCCGACTGGGCCATGGCCAATGACGCCGAGTTGGCTGCCGCCGCTCCTGTTGCTCCCAGCGGTAAAAAGGTTGCAGTCGTTGGCTGTGGGCCGGCGGGGCTGACCGCCGCCGGTGAGTTGGCGGGACAGGGTCATGCGGTCACCATTTTTGAAGCCCTGCACGACACCGGTGGTGTGCTGCGTTACGGCATCCCGGAATTCCGTTTGCCGAAGAACATCATTGATGCCGAAGTTGCGCGCCTGGTGCGCACCGGGGTTGACATCGAATGCAATGTCATCGTCGGCAAGACCTTGACTCTTGGACAGTTGCGTGCGCAGTTCGATGCCGTGTTTATCGGCAACGGCGCAGGACTGCCGGTGATGCTCGGCATTGCCGGTGAGAACCTCAAGGGCGTCTATTCCGCCAATGAATATCTGACCCGCGTCAACCTCATGGGTGCCGGGCAAATCACCGACAGTGCCACCCCGATCATGCGCGGTCGTCACGTGGCGGTGATCGGCGGCGGCAACACCGCCATGGACTGTGTGCGGACCGCGCGGCGTCTCGGCGCGCAGCGCGCGATGATTGTGTACCGCCGTGGCGAGAGCGAGATGCCCGCGCGGGTCGAGGAAATCCATCATGCCAAACAGGAGGGGATTGAGTTTGTCATGCTCACCGCGCCCCTGGCGGTGCTGAGCGATGATGCGGGTTGGGCGCGCGCGCTACGCTGCCAGAAAATGGAGTTGGGCGAACCCGACGCTTCGGGACGGCGGCGCCCCATGCCGGTGGCGGGCAGTGACTTCGAACTGCCGGCCGAAGTGGTGGTCAATGCCCTCGGAACCCGCGCCAATCCGCTCCTCACAGCGACAGAGCCCGAACTCAAGCTCAACAAGTGGGGCAATATCGAATCGGACGAAAACGGCGCGACCAGCCTGCCGGGAGTCTTTGCCGGCGGCGATATCGTGCGCGGCGGGGCCACCGTGATCCTCGCCATGGGTGACGGCAAGCGCGCCGCGGCGGCGATTGACGCCTATCTGAAGCGCGCCTGAACCTTGGAGGACAAAAAGGCCGAAAGGACTTCAGGTCAACAGGGATGAACAGGATAAACAGGATGAATTTCGCGAGAATAATCTCCGTGTTTTTCTCTGGAAATCTTCTCGGTCCTGCTGAAATAAGCGGCGGGAATTTTTGATTTAGAATATCCGTTCAGCTGCAAAGGCCGACAGTAGCCTGCGGTGCATGCAGAACAGTTGGGATTTAGAAAGAAATCCCGTCAAGATCGGATGCAAAAAGGCCCGTGCAACCGGATGGTTGCACGGGCCTTTTGTTATGCGCTAAAAGGGTCGGGCTCAGCCCTGCGGGGTGATGGTGATTTCCACCCGGCGATTGAGCTGGCGGCCGTAGTCGGTACTGTTGTCGGCGATGGGGCGGCTTTCGCCGAAGCCGATGGTGTTGATGCGCATGGCGCTGACGCCGTTGCTCACCAAGGCGTTTTTTACGGCCGCGGCGCGGCGCTCGGACAGTTGTTGGTTGTAGGCTTCGCTGCCGGTGCTGTCGGTGTGTCCGGCGATCATGAGATTGGTCTGGGGATACTGATTCAGCACGTTGGCGACTCGATTGATTTCGTCGTAAGCCCCAGGTTTCACGCTTGCCGAATTGACATCGAAAAGAATGTCGGATCTGAACGTCAGGGCGATGGTGTTGACGTTGCGCTGTACGTTGGCACCCTCGACTCCGGCCACTGCTTGTTGAAGAGCCGCTTCCTGCTGCTCCATGTAGCGTCCGATGGTGCCGCCGGCCATGCCGCCGACGACCGCGCCGATGCCGGCGCCGATCAAGGTGCCCTTGGTGTCACCGCCGATGGCTTGACCGAGGCCGGCTCCTGCGGCGGCCCCTACGCCGGTGCCGATGGCGGCGCCGGACTGAGTTTTGGTCGGCGGCTGGGCGCAGCCGGCTGCGGCGAGTGCCGCAATCATCAGTAGAACGATGATTTTTTTCATGGTGGTTAATCCTCCTGTTAGAATGGTGCTGTGGTCACATTTAAATGTATTATACTCCGATGTTTCCACGCTGCATAGCACCAATGGTATGGCCGTCGCCCCATATCGGTCGATGTCGGGTCGTCGTGGCCCTGCGCATGCCGGTCTTAGTCCTTGATAACCCTGCCCCCGGCATGTTAATTTTCCCATTTTTGCAGGAAATCTTGTTGCTCAGGAGCGATCAATCATGAAAATTACCTCGGGTGAGGTGGAAAAAGTTGCCGGACTGGCGCGGTTGGCCCTGTCGGCAGACGAGATCCAGGCGCTTACCAGCCAGATGGACGCTATTTTATCCTATGTCGATAAGCTCAACGAGCTCGACGTGGCCGACATCGTGCCGACCGCTCATGCCGTGCCCGTGGAAAATGCCCTGCGCGACGACCAGGTGCGGCCCTCCATCGGACAGGACAAAGCTCTTAAAAATGCTCCGGCGGCGGTCAATGGTTGTTTTCGTGTGCCGCGTGTCATCGAGTGACGAGGCAAGGATGACAGATGAAATGGAGACTTGTGCATGTCATTGATTGATCTTTCTCTGGTTGAAATGCAGCAACAGCTCGCGGCGCGCAAGGTGTCTTCCGTAGAGCTGACCCGCGCTTTTCTTGAGCGCATCGCGGTGACCGACGAGCGGGTGAACGCCTTTATAACGGTCTGTAATGAGCAGGCGTTGCAAGCGGCCGCGCGTGCCGACCGTCGCATTGCGGCGGGAGAGGCAGCGCAACTCACAGGCATCCCTGTCGCCCTCAAGGATATCTTTAACAGCGAAGGGATGCTGACCACCTGCGCCTCGAAGATTCTCGCCAACTATGTCGCCCCCTACGATGCCACGGCTGTGGCGCGGCTCAAGGAGCAGGGCATGGTGATTCTCGGTAAGCTCAACATGGATGAGTTCGCCATGGGTAGCTCCAATGAGAATTCGGCCTACGGTGTGGTGCGCAATCCCTGGAACCTGGAGACGGTGCCCGGTGGCTCCTCGGGAGGTTCGGCGGCAACCATCGCCGCGCGTCAGGTGCCGGCAAGTCTCGGCACCGACACCGGAGGCTCCATCCGTCAGCCCGCCGGCCATTGTGGAGTGGTGGGGCTCAAGCCGACCTACGGGCGCGTCTCGCGTTACGGGGTCGTGGCCTATGCCTCCTCTCTTGATCAGGTCGGGCCGCTGGCCGGCAATGTCGAGGATTGCGCGCTGATGTTGCAGGCGGTGGCGGGTTATGATCCTCTCGACTCGACCTCGGTCGACATGGCTGTTCCAGATTACCGCGCCGGGTTGCGCGACGGGGTCAAGGGGCTCAAAATCGGTTTGCCCCGTGAGTATTTCATCGAAGGCCTGGATGCCGATGTCAAGCAGGCCCTGGACGAAGCTCTTGCTGTTTATCGCGATCTCGGCGCGGAGATCATCGAGATCAGCCTGCCCCACACCGATTATGCCCTGGCCTGTTATTATCTGGTTGCGCCGGCCGAAGCGTCGAGCAACCTGGCGCGTTATGACGGGGTGCGCTACGGCGTGCGCGCCGAGCAGGCGCAGAATCTGCTCGAAATGTATACCCAGAGCCGTGCGGCGGGTTTCGGCGCCGAGGTCAAGCGGCGCATCATGCTTGGCACCTATGCTCTGTCTTCAGGTTATTACGATGCCTACTATCTGAAGGCGCAGAAGGTGCGCACCCTGATCCGTCAGGACTTTCTCGACGCCTTTGAAAAGTGCGATGTGGTGCTGACGCCGGTGGCCCCGACCCCGGCCTTCCGCATCGGCGAGAAAACCGATGATCCTCTGCACATGTACCTCTCGGATATCTTCACCATTCCGATAAATCTGGCCGGTACCTGTGGGCTGGCTCTGCCCTGTGGCTTTTCCGCGACCGGCCTGCCCATCGGCATGCAACTGGCGGGCAAGCCCTTCGATGAGGCGACCTTGTTGCGTGCGGGCCATGCCTTTGAGCAGGCGACGGACTGGCACAAGCGCAAAGCGCCGCTGTGATTGGGCCGTAGGGGCGACGCATACGTCGTCCTGACCCTTGCCGCGTCGTCCAGGGCAAGGCATGCCTTGCCCCTACAATAGATACGAGGAACGAACATGTCTTCCAAATACGAAACGGTCATCGGGCTGGAGGTTCATGTCCAGCTTACCACTGCTACCAAGATTTTCTGCGGCTGCTCCACGCGCTTCGGGGAGGCGCCCAACAGCCAGACCTGTCCGGTCTGTCTGGGCTTGCCCGGGGCCCTGCCGGTTTTGAATCGAAAAGCCGTTGATTTTGCCGTCCTCGCCGGACTGGCCACCAGCTGTCGCATTGCGCCGCGTTCCATTTTCGCCCGCAAGAATTACTTTTATCCCGATCTGCCCAAGGGGTATCAAATCAGCCAGTACGAATTGCCTATCTGCGAGCATGGCCACCTCGACATCGAGACCGCCGAGGGCGGCAGAAAAACCATCGGCATCACCCGCATTCACATGGAGGAGGATGCCGGCAAGTCCATGCACGGCGAAACGCCGGAAACGTCCGGCTCATCCCTGGTCGATCTCAACCGCGCCTGCACGCCGCTGCTCGAAATCGTCTCCGAGCCCGACATGCGCTCATCCGACGAAGCCATCGCCTATCTCAAGAAGCTGCATCAGATCGTGGTCTACCTTGGGGTGTGCGACGGCAGCATGGAGCAGGGCTCCTTTCGCTGCGACGCCAATGTCTCGGTACGGCCGCGCGGCCAGGAACGGTTCGGTACGCGCGCCGAAATCAAGAACATCAACTCCTTTCGTTTCATCAAGCAGGCCATCGAGTACGAAGTCGAACGCCAGATCGAACTCATCGAAGAGGGCGGCCAGGTGGTGCAGGAAACCCGCCTGTTCGACCCCGGCACCGGGGTGACCCGCTCCATGCGCGGCAAGGAAGAGGCCCACGACTATCGCTACTTCCCTGATCCCGATCTGGTGCCGCTGGTGGTGGATGAGGAGTGGATCGGGCGCATGCGCGCGCAGATGCCCGAGCTGCCCGAGGCGCGGCGTGCCCGCTTTGTCAGGGACTACGGTATCCCCGAATACGACGCCGAGGTGTTGACCGCCGAGCGCGCTCTGGCCGATTATTATGATGCCTGCGTCAAGTTGCACGGTGCCGCCAAGGTGTGCGCCAACTGGGTGATGGGCGAGGTGATTCGTGGCCTTAACGAGCAGGGCATCGCCATTGAGGCCTGTCCGGTGACCCCGGCGATGCTCGCCGCCATGCTCAAGCGTATCGATGACAACACCATCTCGGGCAAGATCGCCAAAACCGTTTTCGACGAGATGTGGAAGAGTGGCCGCGACGCTGATGCCATCATCGCCGAAAAGGGCCTCAAACAGGTCACCGATACCGGCGCCATCGAGGCGATCATCGACCAGATCCTCGCCGCCAATCCCGGTCAGGTCGAGGAATATCGCGGCGGCAAGGAAAAGGTGTTCGGCTTTTTCGTCGGCCAGGTGATGAAAGCCAGCAAAGGTAAGGCCAACCCGGCGGCGGTCAATGATCTGTTGAAGAAAAAACTCACCAGCTGAAGGCGCAAGGAATCGCTTATGTCCATCAAGCCCATTTTGTTTGAAAACGGCATTCTGAAAATGATTGACCAGCGCCTCCTGCCCACCGAGGAAGTCTGGCGCGAATACTCTGACTGCCCCTCGGTCGCCGAGGCCATCACCACCATGGTGGTGCGCGGCGCACCGGCCATCGGCGTGGCCGCGGCGTTTGGCGCGGCCTTCGGCGCAAGCCACATCCAGGAAGACAACTACGCAGATTTTTTCTCTGAATTTGAAAAAGCCTGCGCCCTGCTCGCCGCCACCCGTCCGACGGCGGTCAATCTCTTTTGGGCCCTGGAGCGCATGAAGGGTTGTGCGCAAATCCATCGCGACCTGCCCCTGCCTGAACTCAAGGCGCGATTGTTTGCCGAAGCGCAGGAAATTGCCGTGGAGGACGAGCGACTTAATCGCACCCTGGGTGCCAACGGTGCGCCGCTCATCGCTGATGGGGCACGGGTGTTGACCCATTGCAACGCAGGCGCTCTGGCCACGGCCGGCTACGGCACGGCTCTGGGGGTGATTCGCGCGGCGGTGGAAGAGGGCAAAGAACTGCTGGTCTATGCCGATGAAACCCGCCCCTTTTTGCAGGGTTCGCGTCTGACCGCCTGGGAGCTGATGCGGGACCGGATTCCCGTAACCCTGATCTGCGACAACATGGCCGGCTACCTGATGAGCAAGGGCGAGATTGACTGCGTCATCGTCGGCGCCGACCGGATTGCCGCCAACGGCGATGTCGCCAACAAAATCGGTACTTACACGGTGGCGGTGCTGGCGCGTGAGCACCAAATTCCCTTTTACGTGGCGGCACCTCTGTCGACCATCGATCTGAGCATTGCCGACGGCAGCGGCATCCCCATCGAAGAGCGCAGTTCGCGCGAAATCACTCATGTCGGCGAGCAGCGCCTGGCGCCGGACGCCGTTGCGGTACGCAACCCGGCCTTCGACGTCACACCGGCGCGCCTGGTGAGCGCCATCATCACCGAGCGTGGCGTGGTCACCGGCGACTATTCTCAGGGACTCAAAGCCCTGGCGGCCAAGGGTGCCTGAGTGAGCGGCGCTTCCTTTTCCGAGGCGATCAAGGCCTGCCTGGCCCGGGATGAAGGACGGCTTGCCACGCTGCTTGCCGAACGCGGCTATGAGGACGGGCGGCGCAGTGCCACCAACCTGGTGCTTCTGCACGAAACCTTGGGGCGCGAGGCGCTGCTGGCTCCCTTGCTGGAAGATGCCCTGGAGGCAGCCTGTGCCGACGATGCCCTCAATCACCTCGAACGGCTTGCCAATGCTCTGTCCGTTGAGGATCTCACTGCCGTCCTGCAGGACGACGAGCTGCGTCGGCGTCTGCTGAGGATTCTTGGCGCCTCGCCTTTTCTCGCCGGCATCCTGTGCCGCGATGCCCACTACTTTCAACGGCTGCTGGTTGACAAGGATCTGCTACGCAGCAGGGGCGCGAGCGAAATGGCGAACGACCTGCGTGCCTCTATCGCCGACGAAGCCGACTTCGATGAGCTGCAAAAGGGGTTGCGCCGCTACAAGCGTCGCGAGATCCTGCGCATCGGGGGCCGCGATCTGTGTGGACTGGCCGATCTGGTCGAAACCACCGCAGCCCTCTCCGATCTGGCGGGCGCCTGTCTGCATCGCGCCTATGAGATCTGCGAGCGGCTGCTGCGGGTTGAGTACGGCGCGCCGCGGCTTGTGTCCGATGAGGGCGGTGCCGCCTCCGAGCCCGAATTCACGGTGCTCGGCATGGGCAAGCTGGGCGGCCGTGAGCTTAATTTTTCCTCGGATATCGATCTTATCTATATCTATTCTTCCGAGCGCGGCGAAACGGCCGGCATTCCCGACGGTCGCGGCGGTGTGCGCAACCGCATCGGCCTGCACCAGTATTACGTAAAGCTCGCCGAGATGCTCACCCGCGCCATCGGTCAGGCAACCGCCGACGGGTTTGTTTTTCGCGTCGACCTCAACCTGCGTCCCGAGGGCAGTCGCGGCGAGATGGCCATTTCCCAGCGCGGCGCCGAAGTCTATTACGAGAGCTGGGGACAGAGCTGGGAGCGCGCCGCCTTGCTCAAGGCGCGACCGGTTGCTGGTTCTCGCGAACTCGGCGAGCGTGTGCTCAAGGATCTGGCCCCTTTTATCTACCGGCGCTACCTCGATTACGGCATGGTCGAGGACATCAAGACCATGAAGATGAAGGTCGACCGCAACCTGGCGCGCCAGCGCGAAGGCGAACTCAACCTTAAACTCGGCCGCGGCGGTATTCGCGAAATCGAGTTTTTTATCCAGGCGTTGCAACTCATTTATGCCGGGAAAAATTCCCATCTGCGCGAACGCAACAGCCTCAAGGCTCTGGAGCTGCTTCGCCGCGAGGGGTTGATCAAGGACGAAGACCATCGCCAGTTGCACGAGGCTTATGTGTTTCTGCGCACGGTGGAGCACCGCATCCAGGTGGTGCAGGAACGCCAGACCCATAATCTGCCCAAAAAAGAAGAGGATTTGCGGCTGCTCGCGCGGCGCAGCGGGTTTGCCGACGAGGCCGCTTTTAAGCGGGTCCTCGAAGGCCACCGCCAGGGGGTCCAGGCCATTTACCGTGACCTGTTTTTTACCAGCGAGGAAAAAATCCGCGAGGAAGTGCGCCCCGAAATTCTGTTTCTCTTCGACTCCGCCGCCGAGCCCGATCTGGTCAAGGATCTGCTGGAGGAGAAAGGTTGCAGGAATGTCGAGGGTGCCTATGAGAACCTGCTGCTGCTGCGTGACGGGGGCCCGCGTACGCAACTCACCGAACGCGGCCGGCGCATTCTCGAGCGTATCGCACCGCTGCTGTTGCAAGAGGTCGTCGATTCGCCCGAGCCCGAGATGGCCCTCAACAGTCTGGTACGCTTTCTCGGCGCCCTGCGCGCGCGTTCGACGTTTTATTCCCTTCTGGCGGAAAACCGCGAAATCATTCGCATGCTGGTCAACCTGTTCGGCACCAGTCGGTTTCTTTCGCGCATTTTCATTCAACATCCGGAAATCCTCGATGTGCTGGTCTCGCGCCAGGCCGCGGTCATCCGCAAAAATGTGGAGCGCTTGCGCAGCGACCTGCAAGAGCACCTGGCGCGGGTCGATGACTATGAGGGCAAGCTTGAGGCGCTGCGCCGTTTTCGCAATGAAGAATTCCTGCGCATCGCCCTGCACGACCTGAGCGGCAAACTCAGTTTGGCCGAGGGTACCGAGCAGTTGTCTCTGCTGGCCGATGTTTGCCTGGAGCAGGCGGTAGAGATCGCGCGCGGTGAACTTCTGCCGCGCTTTGGTATCCCTCAGCTAAGAAAAGAGGGCGAGGCGCCACGCGAAGCCGCTTTCGCCATCCTCGGCATGGGCAAGCTTGGTGGGCATGAGCTTACCTACCATTCGGATCTCGATATAATTTTTCTTTACGAGGCGGACGGCGGCAACGTGCCCGCCCCCGGCACCGACCCCGCGCGTTTCCGTGAGCTGACCAATCAGGAATATTTCTCGCGTCTGGCGCAGCGCATCATCTCGGTTCTGACTCTGCAGACCCGCGAGGGCCATGTTTATAAGATCGATACTCGCCTGCGTCCGTCGGGCAACCAAGGCCCCCTGGTCACCAGCCTGCCCGCCTTCGAGCACTACCACGAGGCCAGCGCCGCGCTCTGGGAACGTCAGGCTCTGACCAAAGCGCGGGTGGTGACGGGTCCGCCGGATTTCGCCCGACGTCTGGAGGAAATCCGCACCCGCCAGGTTTACTGCCGGCCGGTGCCGCCGCAACTCAAGGACGAAATTTATCGCTTGCGCACCCGCATGGAGACCGAAATCGCCCGGGAGCGCGCCGATCATTTCAACATCAAGACCGGGCGCGGCGGCATGGTCGATGTGGAGTTTCTCGCCCAGTATCTGCAACTGCTTCACGGTGGCGACCATCCTGAGCTGCGTATCGCCAATACCACGCACCTGCTGGGTGTGTTGAACCGCCTGAAAATTCTTGGAGAAGAGGATTTTCAAGTTCTGGGCAGCGGCTATGTGTTTCTGCGCCGTCTTGAAAACAAGCTGCGTCTGGTGCATGATCAATCCATCAACGATCTGTCCGGCGAGCGTGGCTATCTGCTCAAGCTGGCGCGGCGCTTGGGCTATCCCGAGCGACCGCGCCGCGCCGACCAGGTGTTTCTCGAGGATTACCGAAGGGTGACGGAAAATATCCGCGCCGTTTTTCTGCGCTACCTCGGACCGGAGGCGAACGACGGCCAAATCTGATACGGAAACCATGTCCAAACCTCTGCTGGTCATTGACGATGATCCCGGTATCTGCCGCTTTTTGACGCGTGCCCTGCAATTGCGGGGCTACAGAGCCGAGTCTTGCGCCAATGCCGATGAAGGTGTCGATCGGCTTTTGCGCGGCGACTACCAGCTGACCCTGATCGACATTCAGATGCCCGGCTGGTCTGGAGTTGCGGCCTGCCGCTCGCTGCGCGCTCACGCTGCGACGCGCTCCCTGCCGGTCATTCTTATGACCGCTTTTTATCAGGATGACCAGGATCTGCGGCGGGCCCTGGAACAGGCAGGCGCCAGCGCCGTTTTGCTCAAGCCCTTTACTTTGGAAGATCTATTATCGCGCATTGAAGCTCTCATCGGTCCGCCACTGGATCCGCCCGCTTCCGCGGCGACTGCCATCGACGGCGATCTCGCCGAGACCTCGCTGCCGCAACTGCTGCACAATCTCTATTCGCTCAAAGCCACCGGCCTGCTTTACCTCGAAAACCGCGAGGTGCATAAGGTTGTTTATTGCCGCAATGGCTATCCAATCTTCGCGCGCTCCAATCTGGTGCGCGAGTGTTTGGGCAAGATGCTGATACGGGAAAAACTTCTCACCGAGGAGGAATGCCGACAATCTCTGGCGGGCATGAAGGAATCGGGTCGTTTGCAGGGAACGGTATTGATGGAGATGGGCCTGCTTTCACCCTATCTCTTGCACGAGGCCCTGCAGCGTCAGGTCACGGAGAAGCTGCTGGAGGTTTTTTCCTGGCCGGACGGCACGTATAGGTTTTTACCGGCGCGTCGTTTCAAGCAGGGCATCACCGCTATTGAACTCTCACCCGCAGCGCTTATTCTGCAGGGCGTGCAAAGGCACTGGTCGACACTGAAAGCCTCTGAATTTCTGTCGGCCTACCTTGAAAATTACCCCGTGGTTACGGCCAATCCCCATTACCGTTTTCAGAGTCTGGACCTGAGCGATGCCGAAGCGCGTCTGCTGGCACAATGCCGGGGCGACCTGAGTGTCGCGGCTCTGCTCGATCAGCATCCGCTGGTGCGCTCTGATTTGGAAAAGCTGCTGGCGGCCCTCATTTTGGGGCGGGTGATTGAGCCCCTGGAGCAACCCCGGCAAGCAGTTAAGGCTGAGGAACCCGCGAGGGCTGCGCCCCGCCCCTCCGGCACCGGCACGCGCAGCGAGATTTTGCGGGATTGCCGGCGGATGCTGGCACAGGATTACTTCTCTCTGCTGGGAGTGACGGCGGAAACCGACAGCGAAGGTTTGCGCCGTGCATATTTTGCATTAGCCAAGCGTTATCACCCGGATCGTTTTCGTCATGAGCATCTCACCCCGGATTTGCAGGCGCGGGTAGATGAAGTTTTTCAGCGTCTGCGTTTGGCCTATGAAACACTCAGCGACCCATCACGGCGCCGCGCCTACCTTGACCGGCCGCAGGGCGAGGCGCCGAGCGAAGGGGTGGAGACGCGGGAGTCGCAAAATTTGATGCAGGCCGAGGTCGCGTTTCGCAAGGGTCAGGCGCTGCTGCGCGAGGGACACACCGCCCGGGCGCTGAAGCTTTTGCAATCGGCGGTCGCCATTCGTCCGGACGATCCGGAATACCTGAGCGCCTGCGCCTGGGCGTTGCACCGACTGCGGCCCGAGGATCGGGTGCAGGCCACCGCTGCCCGGGATATGCTGCTGCGCGCCGCCGAACTCAATCCCGCCGCGGATGTCACGCAGCTGCGTTTGGGATATTTGTTGCGCCTTGAGGGGCGGGAGAGCGAAGCTGAGCGGCGCTTCGAGATCGCGGTTATGTGCAACCCCGATTGTGTCCCTGCCTTGCGTGAATTGCGCCTTATTGAAATGCGCCGCGCAAATGAGCGCCCGAACCGCGGCCTGCTGCGGCGTTTGTGGCGGAGAAAAAAGGACTGAGCCCGTTCTGCTGCATGGATCGAAAGCGGATGGATTCCCCAGGCCGCGGACAGGTGTCCGCGGCCTGTGCTATTCGGGCAAGTTCTCGGGTTTTGACATCGGTGCCATGAAGGGATGAAAGTCGATGACGATGGCGGTGCAGTCGTCCTGAGGCGGGTTGCAGGCGCCGAAGCGCTTTAATTCGGCGAATATTTCGTCGAGAAATTCAAGGTAATTGAGATCGCTGGTCATCAGCAACTGGCTTAGGCGCCGCAAGCCGAACATCACCCCTTCGGCGTTGACGGCCTCGGAAATGCCGTCGGTGTAAAGTAAGAGGCGATCGTCTTTTTCGAAACGAAAAGAGCGCATTTCGATGTCCGGATGGTCGAAAAAGCCGATGGGTGGTCCTGTCGAATTCAAGGTGAACAACTGGTCGCCGCGGCGCACCATGGGTGGCAGGTGTCCGCAGTTGATGTAGTGCATTTCCAGGGTTTCGGGGTGAATGCTGCCAAAAAAAAGCGTGGACGAAAAAAAGTGATCATATTTCTGTGAGCGCTCGGCGAATGACTGGAGAAATTCGTTGGTCTCAAGCACCGCTTCGAGGGGCACGCAGCTTTTCAGACAGGCGCGGTGAATAAAGCCGTAGAGCAGACTCATGACCACCGACGCGTGCAGGCCGTGGCCGGTGACATCGCCGAGAAAAACCGACTGGCTGCCGTCAGGCAGGGTGAGAAATTCGAAGAAATCGCCTCCCACACCGTTGGCCATATGGTTTTTCACGCCAAAACAGCACCAGTGACAGCTGGGCGAGCTTTTCGGAAAGAGCAGTTGTTGGACATTGCGCGCCAGGGCAAACTCGAATTCACCCCCGCATTGGCATTTCATGAATGTTCTCCCGGATCGGCAATGTGCATATTGTAGCGGAAATCCTGTCCCGCGCTAGTCCCTTCGCAGGTGAAAAGAAGAAGCTGATCAGGAAATTCTGAGCAAGATCCGTTCCCTGGCGTGGGTCAAAAGTTTGGGTGACTGTTTCAGTGTGCACCGCAGGGTGCGGCGGCATCGTGTGCGGCAAAAACTCGCCTGCGGCTCAAACATTTGCCACTGCACTCAACCGCGGCACCCCGCCGCACTGTCGCACTGTTGCACGTTGGGGTTGAATTGTTAAAAATTCTGCAGTTTTTTGTCCAGTAGGTGTCCGGGATGCACATTGCTCAGCGCGCCGATCATGCTGCTGCGTATGTGCGGAATTTCCGCCGCCAGGTCGCGAATCAGCCGCTTCATGCGTTTGCGCTTCTGATCCACCACTCCGCAAACTGGACAGGCACAGCAGATGATGGGCAGTTGATTGGCCCGCGTAAAGCTGATGATGTCCTGCTCTTCCACGTAGAGCAGGGGCCGAATCACGGTATGCCTGCCGTTGTCCGCTGCAAGTTTGGGGCTCATGGCGGCCAGGGTGCCGACGTAGAACTGGTTGAGGAGCAGGGTTTCAATGAAGTCGTCGAGGTGGTGCCCCAGGGCGATCTTGTTGCAGCCGAGTTCATCGGCCAGGGTGTAGAGGACTCCGCGGCGCAGGCGCGCACAGAAGGAACAGTAGGAGGAACCGGGGCGGCGTTTTTCCTCGATGATGGCGTAGCTGTCGGTGCTTTGCATGCGATAGACAAAGCCGCGGGCGCGCAGGTGTTCCTCGACCACCTCCTTGCGGTAGCCGGGATACCCGGCGTCAACGTTGACAGCGACCAGATCGAAGCGGATGGGCGCCTTGCGGCGCAAGGATTCAAGCACATGCAGCAGGGTGTAGGAATCCTTACCGCCGGAAACGCCCACGGCGATGCGATCCCCCTCTTCGATGAGATTGAAATCGCCGATGGCGCGGCCGGCCAGTTTGCGGATGCGGCGAAACAGGTTGTCTTCGCTGTAAGGCACAAGTCCCTCCGTGAAAGCGCTTAATTGCGAAGGACTTTTTTAAGTCAACTCCAAGGTTCAAAGCAAGTGCTTTTGTAACGCGCCTCAGGTCAGCGCACCGCGGTTCGCCTCAGGAGGTTGACAGAGGTGGGACGGGCGGGGTATCAACGGCAGAACGCATTATTTTAAGAAAAGGGAGAGCCTTTATGATTCGAGCAGATCAGGGAGATATCGTCAAAGTTCACTATACCGGACGTCTCAATGACGGCACGGTTTTCGACGCCTCGCCGGCGGATCGGCCACTGCACTTCATCGTCGGCCGCAAGGAGGTGATCCCCGGTTTCGAAGAGGCGGTCATCGGCATGTATCAGGGCGGCAAAAAGACCGTAACCGTCAATCCGGAGCAGGCTTACGGACCCCATCGCACTGAACTGGTGGAAGAAATGAAACGCAGTCTGCTGCCTGCGGACTTGGCTCTGGAACCCGGTCGTCAGTTGGAAGTTGATCCGAATGAAGGGGAAAAGTTCGTGGTTTTGGTCAAAGAGGTGAGCGATGAGACCGTGACCCTGGATGCGAACCATCCTTTGGCTGGCCGCGAGCTTATCTTCGACATCGAGCTGCTTGAAGTCAAAAAAAGCGAGAATAAAAAGGCGGCTCATTGAGTCCGCCGAATTCCATCCCCCACAGGGTTGCCAGGCCGTTATCGCAGCGCGCCGAGTCCAGATGGAGCGCAGGACGGACCGCCAGAACCAGGGGGCTTTTTTTCAGGTCTGGGGCGATTCCAGATCGCTCTGGTGGTCGCCGTGGGTGGGACGCAGGCCGAACAGCCCGCGAATATCTTCCAGCACTACATACAGGCAGGGCAGCAGCAACAGGGTGATGCCTGTGGAAAACAGCACGCCAAAACCCAGAGAAATGGCCATGGGGATGAGAAACTTGGCCTGCACGCTGGTTTCAAGAATCATCGGCGCGAGGCCGAAGAAGGTGGTGAGTGAGGTGAGCAGGATGGGCCGAAAGCGCCGCTGGCTGCCTTCGATGACCGCCTCCAGGAGATCCTTGCCGTCGCGGCGACTGCGGTTGATGCGGTCGATGAGCAGCAGCGAGGCATTGACCACCACGCCCGAGAGGGCGACGATGCCGAACAGGCTCAAGATGGTGAGATCATAGCCCATGAGCAGATGCCCGAGGATCGCGCCCACCGCACCGAAGGGAATCGCGCTCATGATCAGCAACGGCTGGCTGTAGCTGCGAAAGGGAATGGCAAGCAGGGCATAGATGCCGAACAGGGCCAGGGCAAAGCCCTGACGCATGCTGCCCACCGAGTCGCGCCGCTCCTTTTCCTCGCCTTCAAGGTCGAAATTCAGTCCGGGAAACTCGGCGCGCAGTTGCGGCAGGAAACCCGCTTGCAAATCCTGCAGGATCTGGTTGGCGTTGGCGGTTTTTTCGTCGACGTCGGCGCTGATGTTGATGACCCGCTTGCGGTCGCTGCGGTTGATCTGGCTGTAGCCGCGCCCCTCGCTGACGAATGCCGCACGATCCAGGGGCAGCTCTCCCCCGTCGGGGGTGCGAATGCGCATCTGCTCAAAATCCCAGAGGCTGCGGCGATCTTCTTCGGGGTAGCGCACCATGACCCGAACTTCGTTGCGGCCGCGTTGCAGGCGCAGCGCCTCGGCGCCATGAAAAGCGGCACGCACCTGGCGCCCCAGGTCTTCCTCGGTGATTCCCAGGGTGAGGGCCTCGGGGGTGAGGCGCAACTTGAGTTCGCGCTTGCCGGGGGCGTAATTGTCGACAATGTCGCTCACCCCGGGATAGCCGGCCAGAGCCTCCTTGAGATGCGCCGCGGCCTGCTGGAGCACGTTGAAGTCCTGGTGGGCGAGCTGCACGTCGATATTGGCGCCGAGCATCATCAGGTTGGATTTGAAGGTCAAGTTGCGCGCGCCGGGAACCTCGCCCACCAACCGGCGCCAGCGCTGGGAGATTTCCGTGGCGGCGATGTCGCGCTCTTCGCTGGGCTGAAGGAACAGGGCGATGTCGGCCAGGTGCGCGCCGCTGCTGGTGTCGCCGGGGTTGGGGCCGCCCTGGTCCATGGTGGTCCCAACCAGGGCGTAGATGTTGCGCAGAATGCTCGGTTTGCCGGGGTTGGCCTGGTCATGCTCGGCGATCACCGCATAGGCCTGATCGACGATGTGCTCTTGCACTTCGCGAGTGATTTCCACCGGGGTGCCCGGCGGCATTTCCACACTGACCAGAATCACGTCGCCGTCCACCACAGGCATGAAGAGAAAGCGGATGAAGCCGCCGCCGACCAGCCCGACGCTCAACAGCAGGCAGGCGATGGCCGCGGCCACCGTGGCGTAGCGAAACCTCAGACACGCAGTCAGCACCCGGCGGTAGGGTCCGGCGATGAACCTGTCCAAGGCACGTCCGAAGCGGCGCCGCGTGCGGTCGACGCTGCCGAGGATGCCTCCCGGCGCACTGCGCGGTCCACCCAGGGAGAGATGGGCGGGCAGCACGAAGAGCACCTCGATGAGAGACACCACCAGAATGGATATCACCACCAGCGGAATCACGCCGATGAACTTGCCCATCATGCCGCTGACAAACACCAGGGGCATAAAGGCGGTAATGGTGGTCAGCACTGAAAAGATCACCGGCCGACCAACCTCCACCGCGCCGTCCATGGCCGCCTTCAGATAGGGTTTGCCCATCTGGCGGTGATCGAAGACGTTTTCCCCCACCACAATGGCATCATCCACCACGATTCCCAACGCCATGATAAAGGCGAACAGAGAGATCATGTTGATCGACACGTCCATGGCGGGCATGAAAAGCATTGCGCCGAGAAAGCTGACGGGAATTCCGAGCATGACCCACAGGGCCAGGCGGATCTCGAGAAACAGCCCGAGGATAATGAACACCAGGACCAGGCCGATCAGGGCGTTTTTGATCAGCAGGTTCATGCGGCTTTCGAGCAGCTCCGAAGTGTCGTTCCAGATGCCCAGGCTTACGGACGGAGGCAGCTCCAGGCGTTTGTCCGCGACGTAGCGGGTGACGATCTCGGAGATCTCCGTCGGTTTCTGCTCGCCGACCCGATAGACTTTGATCATGGCGGCCGGCTGATCGTCAAAGCGTGCGAAGGTATCTGTTTCGCGAAAATCGTCGCGCACCTCGGCAAGGTCGCCGAGGCGCACCTGGGTGCCGTCGGGACGGGTGATCAGGCTGATGTCGGCATAGCCCGGACCGAAATAGCGGCGCTCCATGGTGCGCAGCAGGATCTCGCCGCCGGCGGTTTTGATGGCGCCGCCCGGCAAATCAAGGGAGGCCCGCCGCACGCGTTGCGCCACCTGGTCGAGGGTGAGATCGTAGCGGCGCAGGTTCTCTTCGCTGATCTCAATGGAAATCTCATAGGGCCGCATCCCGCCGAGTTCGACCTGGGTGATCTGTTCGAAATCGAGCAGTTCGTCGCGGATGAGTTCGGCGCGTTCGCGCAGGCTGTGATCGGAAAGCTCACCGTAGACCACCACCGACACGACTTCACGGCGGTTGAGCAGCTTGGTGATGACCGGACGCTCGGCGTCTTCGGGAAAGGTGATGATGCGGTCGACGGCACTTTTGACATCCTGCAGGATGATGTCTGGATTTTCCCCGGTGCGCAGCACGGCGTTGACCATCCCCATGCCTTCGATGGCCGTGGCGCGGATTTCGCGAATGCCGTCGACTTCGGTGAGAACGTCTTCGATTTGCAGCAGGATACCGTCCTCGATTTCCTCGGGGCCGGCGCCGGGGTAGGCGACGGAGACCTGGATGGTGTCCAGGGATACCTCGGGAAAAATTTCCTGCTTGATGGAAGTGGCCATGATTAGGCCGCCAACCACAAAAATCAGCATCAACAGGTTGGCGGCCACATGGTTACGGGCCATCCAGCGGATCGGGCCGTTCATGGCTGCTCTTCCCGCGCGTCGCGCGGACGCAGCTTCATGCCCTCGGCGGCACCCATGAGGTGAGTCAGCACCAGCCGCTCCCCGCCCTCAAGGCCCGCGCCGATGATCAGTGTCTGTTGTTCGCGGCGCAGAACCTCCACGGGACGGATATGCAGGCGTTCGTCCGCGGTCAGCAGCCAGACCTGGTCGCCCTCGCGCAGGGCGCTGCGCGGAATGCTCACCACCTGCTCCAGGGTTTCGCCCTGCAGATCAACCTGCACGAACAGACCCATTTCCAGGGCGGGGTGGGAGTCCGGCCAACTGCCCTTGAGATTGTAGGGGTCGTCGACGGCGACCACCACCCGTGCCATGCGCCCGCGGGCATCGACCTCGCCCAGGGATCGGATAACCCGACCCTGCCAGGTGAAGTGGCGCTCGCCGAGGCTCAGGCGGATTTCCACGGGGGCGCCCGCCTGCCTGCCGCCGGCACGCGGCACCTGGATGCGCGCCAGTTCGTCCAGGGGCAGAGGGACGATGATTTCGGCGCGGTCCGTGCCGATCAGGGTCGCCACCGGATTGCCGGCGCGGACGTACTGGCCGCGCTCCACCGGGGCACTGCGGATCAAGGCGTTGAAGGGGGCACTCAGGCGTGTGCGCTCAAGATCGAGGCGCGCTTGTTCCAGTTGCGCGCGTGCCGAGGCCACGCCGGCCCGGGCACTGGCCAATTGGGGTTCGAAGAGCACCAGAGGACTGGGCTCCTCTTCGCCGGGCAGATCCAGTCGTAGCCACTCGGCGCGGGCCACCCGCGCCTGTCCCTCGACCATTTGCAGATCGAGTTCGGCGCGCACCAGGGCGGCCTGTGCGCGTTCGACGCCCAGCCGATAGTCGACGTCCTCGACGGCCAACAATCTCTGTCCCTCGGCAACCAGGCCGCCGGGTACCAGCTGAGTATCGATTTCCACCACCTGGCCGCTGACCTGGGGGGTGATAACCACTTCGTGGCGCGGTTGAACCGTGCCGGTGGCGAGGATGCGTACCTGGTGATCGGCGCGCGCGACCGGCATGAATTCGACCAGGACGCCCGGAATTTCGGAGATTTCCCGCGCCGGCGGCTGACGGCTCATGACCAGCAAGGCCATGCCCGCGGCGCCGCAGGCGAGGATGATGAACGGCAGGACGACTTTCAACAAAAGAGTTTTGCGGCTCATGGTTGATGAATTCCTTGATTCGTGATGCCGGTGAGGTGGCGTTCCAGCTCTTGCGCCATCCATATGCCGCCCAGGGCCCGCGCCAGGCTGATGCGGTCGCTGATGAGCCGGCGGCGGGCATTGAGCAGCAGGCTCTGGCTTTCGACATGGGCGCTCTGCGCCGCAAGTACCGGCAAATAGTCCGCGAGGCCCGCCAGATAGCGATCGAGGGCCAGGCGCAGGGCGGCCTCGGTGGACCGGTTCTGGTCTTCCAGGTGCATGATCTGCTCTTCGCCGGCGAAATTGGCCGCGAGTGCGTCCTCGACCTCCTGGAAGGCGCCGATCACACTGCCGTGATAGGCGGCCAGCCGTTCGCGAAACAGCGCTTCGTTGCGCTCTACTTCAGCCTTGCGGCGGCCGCCGTCAAACAGGGGCTGTGCGGCATTGAGAATGAGATTCCAGAAAGCTCCGGAAATGTCGCCGGTGATGAAGGCGTTACGTGAATATCCATAGGCGGCCAGCAGGTTGAAGGTCGGGAAACGCTCGGCGACGGCGGCGGCGATGCGGGCATCGGCCGCTTCCAGGCGCAGCAGTGCCGCGCTGACGTCCGGGCGCTGGGCGAGAAGCTCCGACGGCAAGCCCGCCGGAAAAGCCTCCGGCGCCGCGGGCAGGGTCATCAGGGTGCCTGTCGGCAGATCGCCCGGGTAGCGCCCAAGCAGCACCGCCAGTGCATGCTCGGCCTGGGCCAGACCGCGCTCATATTGGGGACGACGGGCGCGGGCGGCCTCAAGGTTTTGGCGCGCCTGATAGACATCGAGGGCCGGCACCAGTCCCTGGCGGTAGCGGCTCTCGACCCTTTGCAGAATGTCGGTGAATGCGGCGATGTTGTCATCGGTCAGGTCGCGTTGGCTGCGTTGCTCGGCGGCCAGATAGTAGAAATCGGCGATCCGCGCCGAGAGGCTCAGGAGCAGAGTCTGGGCATCGGCGCCTGCCGCGCGCAGATCGAGGTCGGCGGCGCGTTCATGTTTTGAAAGTTTCTGCCAGAGGTCGACCTCGTAGGCGGCCGCCAGAGACAGGTTGTAGCTGGTACCGGTGTGCTCGCCGAAAATGCCGGGACTCTTTTCTCTGCGTGTCTGGCCCTGCAGATCCAGTCGCGGCAGGCGCGCGGCTCCGGTCGTGCGCCTGAGGGCTTCGGCCTGTTCCAGGCGGGCGAGGGCCTGGGCCAGATCGAGGTTGTGGGCAAAAGCTTCGTTTATCAGCTCATCCAGAGCGGGATCGGCGAAAATCGTCCACCAGGGCTGAGCAGGTGATGGGCGCATCCCTTGCGCCTGGGGTTGGTGAAAAGTTTCGGGAAGGTTTCCGGGCAATTCGACGGACTGCGGGCGATGCAGGCTGCATCCGGTTAACAAGATCAGCAGCAGGGCGGCAAGCAGATAACGCAAACTCATCTTTCCGCCTCCATGCCCGCAATGAGAAAGGGCAAAATCTCGGCCAGCAGCGCATCGCTTTCTTTGAGCGGGGCGACGCCCGCAGGCCAGGCAAGTGGCTTGTCGCTCAGACAGATGGTTTGAGCCGTGGCGGAAAGGGCAAAGAGCAGCCGCCAGAAGGCCGTGTGCGCGCTCAGTGCCGGCAGGGCGCAACGGATCATTTCCAGAAGGTAGGCGAACAAGGGTTGCATGTGGCGCATGAAGGTGGTGCGGACCACGCCCTCGGGTTCGCTCAGAGCGCGGCCCACCAGCGAGATGAATGAGCAGGCGCCTGGTCCTGAGTCGCGAAAGGCGAGGGTTGGCTCGATGAAGGCGCGCAGCACCTCTTCGACGGTTGGTGCGCGCCCTGCCCCCCGGGCGGTATCACGCACCGCGTCGAGGTGCCTGCGACGAGCGGCGTTGAGCGGTGTCAGTCGCCGCTCAAAGACAGCCTCAACCAGGGCCTCTTTGCCGCCGAAGTGGTAGTTGACCGCTGCCAGATTGACTCTGGCTTCACGCGTGATGGTGCGCAGGGAGGTGTTGTGAAAGCCGTCACGGGCAAAGAGTTGCTCGGCGGCATCGAGGATGCGTTGCTTGGTGTCGGGTTGACTCATGTTTCGCCTCGGAATTTTACGTTTCTATCATTCGATTTAAACGAATGTATGATTCTTCTGTCAAGCCCAATTTTGCCGATAAGCTGCCCACCCTGGCCGGGAGGGCGCGCGCGACCTCCCTGTCGAAGGTCGCATGAAACCCTCCCTGGGGCTTGTCCGGTGCCATCCGGGCGCCGGACACCTTCGCCATGGATGCCGCGAGCCCCCGCGCCGAATCGTTAATTTTACCTTTCCTGCGGTGCTGGACAATTGACAGTGCGCGCTGCCGGGGAGATGATGTCGGCGAACCCATACTCCGAACCCGCACCCTGAAACTCATCCGCCTATGTCGAGCCCCGTCGTGATTCATCCCCATTTTCAACGCCGTATTGTCGCCCTCATGGCGTTCACGGTCTTTTTTTCCGTACTCAACGGCACCATGTTCAATGTGGCGGTCCCCGATATCCAGCAGCAGTTCGATCTCTCGCCGACCGAAGTGAGCTGGGTGGTAACCGGCTTCATCGTGGTTTTTGCCCTGGCGGCGGTGACCTACGGCAAACTGGCGGATATCTATCCGCTGCGACGGCTCATCACCATCGGCCTGCTGTTGTTCAATGCCGGGGCCATTCTGGGGTTTTTCGTTGCCGCGAGTTACCCTGTGGTGGTCTGTGCGCGGCTGCTGCAGGCGGCGGGCGGGGGGGCGATTCCTGCCCTGTCACTGCTGGTCGCTACGCGTTTTTTTGGTCCGGAGTTGCGCGGGCGGATGCTGGGGGCCATGGCTTCGACCGTGGCCTTTGCCGCAGGAATGGGCCCTTTGATCGGTGGTTTGATCGGCGGACGTTTTCACTGGCGCTATCTTTTTTTGCTGTCTCTGGCGACCCTGGTGGCGCTGGTGCTGTTTCGCCGTCTGTTGCCCGATGAGCCGCGGCGCGCCGATGGCTTTGATCTGGGCGGGGGATTGCTGCTGGCGGCAGCGGTTGCGGTCCTGCTGGTGTTCGTCACGCAAGGTCGGTTGTTGCTTCTACCCCTGGGCGTGTTGCTCGGGGTGCTTTTTTTCGTCCATATCCGGCGTGTGGCGAGCCCCTTCGCCCCGCCGCGTCTGTTTGCCGGGCAACTCTATCGCAACGGACTGTTGACGGTTTTTCTCGCCGTAGGCCCCGTGTTCGGCATGCTCTTCGCGGTGCCATTGATGTTGCGTGATCTCTATGGACTCTCCACCTGGCATATCGGTCTGGTTATTTTTCCCGGGGCGGTCAGCGCGGCATTTTTCGGCTTTTTGGGCGGACGACTGGCCGATCGGCGGGGCAGCGTTTTCGTCATTCATTTGGGCCTGGCCTTGTTGCTGCTGAGTTTTGTCGGCCTGGCCCTGGCGACTGGAGCCGACACGCGCCTGGTTTCGCTGGTGCTGATTGTCTGCTACACGGGATTCGCTTTTCTGCAATCGGCCCTGGCCAAGGCCGTTTCCACGACTCTGGCGCCGCGGCACAGCGGGGTCGGTATGGGATTTTACAATCTGGTCTTTTTCACCGCCGGGGCCTTCGGCGCGGCAATGTCCGGGCGCTTCATCGAGTTGCTGATGTACTTTGATCCGGCAGCTCAGGTCGTTGCGCACAGCCGCCACTATTCCGGAGTCTTTGTGCTTTCGGCGGCGACGGTGCTGGTCGCTGCCTGGGTGTTTCACCGCGCCTATCGTCATCATGGCGGCCCCGATCAGGATCGCTCCGGAGGTTGACGCGGCACTGCTTGTGCAGTGGAACAGGACAGCTAGGTTCAGCAATCCCCAAATTAACCTCAGGGAGGTGTCCCGATGAAAACCGCGCTCGTCGTCGATGACGAACCCATGATTCGCCGCCAGGCGGCGGAAACTCTGGCCCATTATGGCTTTGACGAAGTCGTCGAAGCCGCCAACGGGCAGGAGGCCGTGAATTTGGCCCTGGCCAAACGCCCCCTGCTGATCGTGATGGACGTCACCATGCCTGTTCTTGACGGCATCAGCGCTGCTGAAAAAATAGGCAGTCAGGCGCCGACGCCCATCGTGCTGCTCACCGGCAACGCCGATGTCGCCACCATTGAACGCGCGCGCCTCGCCGGAGTCATGAGCTACGTCGTCAAGCCCTTTCGCAGTGAGCAGTTGTTGCCCGCAGTGGATCTGGCCATCCATCATTTCATGGAAGTCACGACTTTGCGCGAAGAAGTGGCCGGCCTGCGCGACACTCTTGAGTCGCGTAAGATCATCGAAAAAGCCAAGGGCATGCTGATGAAGAAGGGGATGAGTGAACCCGAAGCCTATCGCCGCATGCAGAAACTGGCCATGGATAAGCGCAAATCCCTCAAGGAGGTGGCGGAGGCAATTCTGCTCATGGAAGGCTAGGGGGGGGCTGGAATGCGCCCTTATGCCATGAATCTGTGCAACCTGCCGCCCTGGGTCATTGCCTCGCGCCAGTACAACGCTTATCCGCAACCGCTGGAGATACAGGGGGTGCGCCAGGCCAATGGCCTCCTGTTTGAGCGCCTTTCCGGGTTGATGGACCCACGGGCGCGGGCGTTGCAGTTTCATGACTACATGGATGTGACTTTTCAGCTCCACCAGTGGCAGCAGGAAACCTCGCCCAAGGGACGAAAAAGCCTCAAGAACAGTTATTTGCGCTTTCTGCGCGGCTGGATGTTCGACAGCAATTCTCTGGAGGGCGCGGTGCTCAAGGGCTGGGTGGAGAGCCGTTTCGGCCTGCCGCCGACCTTCCACCACTCACCCATTTGCGACCTCAATTCCCACGCCTACTATGTTTATCTGGTCGATCGCATGAAGGGCGCGGCGCGCACCAATGCCATCAATGCCCAGCTCGATGTGCTCTTTGAATTCGTGCAGGAAGAACTCGCGCGTTCTTGCCCGGAGCGCAGCCACTACGTTCTTTATCGCGGGGTCTACGATTTTCATGAATATCCCCTTGTCGAAGATCTGGGACAAAACCGCTTTGTCGTGCGGCTCAACAATCTCAATTCCTTCACCAGTGATTTCGAGCGCGCCTGGGAATTCGGCAGCAAGGTGATGAAAACGCGGGTGCCGCGCGGCAAAATTTTTTATCAGGCCGGCATCCTGCCGACCAGCCTGCTTAAAGGTGAGGAAGAGGTTCTGGTGCTGGGCGGCGAATTCGAGGTCGAGGTGCTGACGGGTGGTTTTGGATGAGTGAGGTTCTGTCTCGGGCTCAAGGTGCTTTTCTCGGGTTGGCCCTGGGCGACGCTCTGGGTGCGACCACCGAGTTTATGACTCCGGGAGAGATCCGCTCTCGTTTTGGCGTGCACCGCAAGATCATCGGCGGTGGCTGGCTGCACCTCAAGGCGGGACGGGTCACCGACGACACGGAAATGTCCCTGTGCATCGCCCGCGCCCTGGTGGCCGCGGGCGACTGGGATCTCAATGCGATCGCTGATAATTTTGTCGCCTGGATGCGTTCCAAGCCCATCGACATCGGCGCTACCTGTCGCCGCGGTATTCGCGATTACATGCTCAAGGGGCAGATGGAGTGTCGCCGCAACGAGTGGGATGCGGGCAACGGGGCCGTCATGCGCATGCTGCCCGTGGCGCTGTTTACCCTGGGTGACGAGCAACTGCTCGCGCGCTGCGCCCTGGAGCAGGCACGCCTGACACATAACCACCCCCTTTCCGACGCGGCCTGCATCACCGTGGGACGCATGGTGCAACAGGCACTGGCCGGCGCCGACCGGCAGACGCTGCACGCCCTAAGCCGCGAATTGGTCGCGGCTCACCCCAATTTCCGCTTTAATGATTATCGGGGCCATGCCGGCGGTTATGTGGTGGAAACTCTCCAGACCGTGTTCCATTACCTGTTTACCACCGCAACCTTCGAAGAATGTCTCGTCGGCGTGGTCAACCAGGGCGGCGATGCCGATACCACCGGAGCGATCGCCGGCATGATCGCCGGCGCCTTTTACGGTCCCGAGGCGCTGCCCGGCTCCTGGCTGCGACGTCTGGATGCTGGGGTACGCAGCGAGATTCTCGCCCTCGCCCCGCAATTGGTGGGTTTGTCACCCAGGGCTCACGGACGGAGCCCGTCGCCCTAGACCCGTGCGGTTTTGCTGCGGCCAATTTGTGGAAGATGGCCACAGGGGGTATTTTCTCGCCACCTTTGGCGGCGCGGCGCCTTGTGCCAGAGTGCGGGGGAATTCTTTCGGGGTTGGCTCGGGTATGGCTTTTTGTGTAAACAATATCAAAAGGTTAGGGGAGTTTTTCCGAGGCGTCTCGGGTAGCGGCAGGTTGTGGCACTGCTGTTGCAATCACTTTCTTCCGGCTGGGCGGCAAAGCTTCCGGGCTGGCGCCAAGATTGGCCTGGTTTTTTGTTAAAACAATGGTCGGACCAATTTACAAATAAAGGCTTGACATTTTGATTTCAGTTACGTTAGAAACTTTATGCTTGTATACGCAAAAATTTTAGTCGCGGTAAAAAAACGCTGTAGTTCTTCAGTCGCAACATCCAACAGTGTCGCCGCGCCCTGCGGCGCATATTGAACGGTTAAAAATTCCATTGGTTTTCGTTTTTCCGGGCAAGAGCGTCATTGTCTGCAAAGGATCGCGCTTATGGCCGAGAGCCAGCTTCTCGATTTAATCTATGTTTTCGTCTTTCTCATGGTCGGGGTTTGCACCGCCCTGGGGCCGTTCGTCCTGTCGAACCTGGTCAATCCACGTTCAGTTCTTAAAACCACTCTCGATCCCTATGAGTGCGGCATGGATATCTTCGGTGATGCCCGGGATATCCGTTTTCATGTCAGCTACTACCTCTACGCCCTGATCTTTGTCGCCTTTGCCGTCGACATCCTCTTTCTGTTTCCCGTGGCAGCGGCCTATCACCTGGTTTCCGGTGCGCACGGCATCATCGTGCTGTTCATATTCGTTTTCGTCCTGTCTCTGACCGTTGTCTATCCCTGGGCCAAAGGAGTTTTTACATGGCCGAAGAGAAAAAAGATCTCCTGACGGTACACACCCAGACCGAGGAGGCGCGCCGTCGCGAGCTTGACGGTCATCCTCCCGATGGTCTCGGTTCCGTCGTTCAGTTTGCCCAGGTCGAAAAGGTACTCAATTTCTGCCGGGCCAACTCACTGTGGCCGCTGACCTTCGGCTTGTCGTGTTGCGCCATCGAAATGATGAGTGCCGGGATGGCCCGCTTTGACCTGGCGCGCTTCGGCGCCGAGGTGTTTCGCCCCTCGCCGCGCCAGTGCGACCTGATGATCGTCGCCGGGACGGTGAACAAGAAGATGGCGCCGGTCGTGTTGACCCTCTACGAACAAATGGCCGCGCCGCGTTATGTGATCGCTCTGGGCAACTGCGCCATCGCCGGAGGGCCCTTTGCGGTGGAGGAAAACTACAACGTCATCGAGGGGGTCGATCGCCTCATTCCCGTCGATGTCTATGTGCCGGGCTGCCCGCCGCGCCCCGAAACCCTCTTTGAGTCGATTTTCAAGTTACAGGAAAAGATTGCCGGCACCCGCTTCCCGGTGCCCATGAACAAGATGCCCGAAGGAGCCTGACCCCATGGAATCTCGTGATTCCGTCATCGCGGAACTGGAAAAGGTGCCGGCCAGGGTGCAAGAGGTCGATTACCGGCAGCGCGGCTACCACCTGGAGGTTTTACTGGAGTCCGAGCACCTGCGTGCTTTTGCGCAAGCGCTGCGCACGGGCGACTTCTACCTGAGCTTTGTGTCCGGCCTGCATGTGCGCCCCGCCATCGAGGTGAGCTACCAGTTCGCCAACTACAGCTTTCCCTGTCGCCTTCTGGCCCGCGTTGCCGTCGATGAGGACAATTCCCTGCCGACCATCTCGGATATTTTTCAGGGCGCGGACTGGCACGAGCGCGAAACCAAGGATTTTTTCGGGGTCGTGTTTCGCGGCCATCCCAATCTCAAGCCCCTGCTGCTGGCCGAGGACATGGAAGATCTCAAGCCGTTGCTCAAAAAAGACGAGAAACTCAAGGATCGCGCCGCGGTTACCCGCGCCGAGCAGAGCGGTGACGAACAGTCCCCGGCCCCTGGCGGCGGGGAGGAGGGCGCATGAGTACGACGCCGCAGACCAACGACCAGCGTTACGTTCTCAACATGGGGCCGCAGCACCCGAGTACCCACGGGGTGTTGCGCGTCATCCTCGAGATGGAGGGCGAATACGTCATGGACCCGCAGCCGGTACTCGGCTACGGCCACCGTATGCAGGAAAAGATGGCCGAATCGCGCTCCTGGCCGGGTTTTCTGCCTAATGCGGCACGCATGGACTATCTCGCCGCGCTGATCTACAACCACGGCTATGTCGGCGTGGTCGAGCGCCTGGCCGGCATCGAAGCGACGCCACGGGCCGAGTACATTCGCGTCATCACCTCCGAACTCAACCGGCTGCAGAGCCACCTTTTGTGGCTGGGGGTGCTGGTGCTCGATCTCGGCGCCTTTACGCCCATCATGTACACTTTCGAGGATCGGGAAAAAATCCTCGACATTCTTGAGGATGTCACCGGTTCGCGCCTCACCTACTGCTACATGCGCGTCGGCGGGGTGGTGCGTGATATCGACGAAAAATTCGTCGAGCGCACTCGCGAGTACATCAAGTGGCAGCGCTCGCGCATGCCCATGTACGACAAACTGGTCACCGGCAACATCATCTTCCGCAAGCGTATTGAGGGCATCGGCGAATTTACCCCCGATCTTTCCCGGCGCTACGGACTCACGGGCCCCTGCCTGCGCGGCACCGGCGTGGCCTATGATATCCGGCGCGCCGAGCCCTATTCGGTCTATCCCGAGCTGGACTTCGAAATCCCCACCGAAAGCGCCGGCGATTGCATGGCCGCCTATCTGGTGCGGGTGCGCGAAATCGAGCAGAGCCTGCGCATTCTCGAGCAGGCTCTTGAGCGGCTGCCTGAAGGTGCGTTTCGTGCCAAGACGCCCAAGAAGATCAAGCTGCCGGCCGGTGACGCCTCCTATGCGGTGGAGTCGCCTCGGGGTGAGCTGGTCTACCATCTGACGGCGGACGGCAGCGAGGTTCCCTATCGCATGAAGATCCGGGTGCCGTCCTTTTCCAACCTGAGTATTCTGCCCGAGATTTGCAGCGGGATGCTCCTCTCCGACCTCTGTGCCTGCATGGGCACTCTGGACCTGGTGATCCCGGAGATTGACAGGTGAGCGGCATGATGACTGACTCTTTCCTTCCCCCCGAGCTGCTGCGCATGGTTTTCGCCGTGGTCTGCGCCATTGTCATTGTCTTCGGCAATGCCGTGGTCATGGGCTATCTGGAGCGCAAGCTCGCCGGGCGCTTTCAGCGTCGCCCCGGCCCCATGGAAGTTGGCTGGCACGGCATTCTGCAGCTGGCGGTCGACGGCGTCAAGCTGGTCGGCAAGCAACTGGTCGTTCCGCGCCAGGCGGACAAGATCCTCTATCGCATCGCGCCCATCGTTTCCTTTGCGCCGGCGGCGCTGCCCCTGCTCGTCATTCCCTTCAGCCCCAAGCTCCAGGGGCGTGATTTTGATATCGGCCTCATTTTCATCCTGGCGGTGGTGGCGATCAACGTCCTGGCCATCCTCATTGCCGGATGGGGTTCCAACAACAAGTATTCCCTGCTGGGCGCCATGCGTTCGGTGGCCCAGAACGTCGCCTATGAAATCCCCATGCTGCTGACGTTGTTGTCGGTCATCCTGGTGACCAACACCTTCAGCCTTAAGGGGATCGTTGCCGCGCAGGAGGGTCTCTGGTTCATTTTTCTGATGCCGGTGGCGTTTCTCATTTTTTTCATCGCCACCGTTGCCGAAACCAACCGTGCACCCTTCGACCTGCCGGAGGCCGAGAGTGAGCTGACCGCCGGATTTATGACCGAGTACAGCGGCATGGGCTTCAGCCTGTTCTTTATGGCTGAATACACCTACATGTTCATCGCCTGCTCGCTCACCGTGATCCTGTTTCTCGGCGGCTGGCAGGGACCGCCGCTGCCCTATGCCGAGTACACCTCGGCCCTGTGGTTCTTCTTCAAAGTCTACGCCCTGCTCATTATCATGATCTGGATCCGCTGGACCTTTCCGCGGGTGCGTTTTGATCAGCTGCTGAATTTCTGCTGGAAATATCTCGTTCCCTTTTCCCTGGTTCACCTCCTGGTGACCGCCGTGGTGCTCAAGATATGAAAGATTATTTCGTCGAGATATTCACGGGGGGCAAGAGTCTGATCATCGGCATGCTGGTCACCCTGCGCGAATTCTTCCGCCCTGTGGTCACCGTGCAGTACCCCCGCGAAACACTCCCCCTCTCTCCCAACTACCGGGGGCACACCTACCTGGTGCGCGACGAGGACAAACCGCTCAAGCATCGCTGCATTTCCTGCAAAATGTGCGAGCGCGAGTGTCCCTCCGACTGCATCAGCCTGCGGGGCGAAAAGCGCGAGGGAGTCAAGGGACTGGTGCTGGTCAGCTATCAGCTTGATTTCACCAAGTGCAGCTTGTGCGGTACCTGCGTGGAAGTGTGTCCGACCGATGCTCTCGACTACTCCAACGAATACCGCCAAGTAGGCTTTCGTCGCGAAGACTTCCATTACGATCTGCTTGCCATGGTGGAGGAAGAGAAATGATCGTTTACAGGTTTCTCGCCGAAGCCATTTTCTTCGGTTTTGTCGTGCTGATCCTCTTCGGCAGCCTGCTCACGGTGCGGGCGCGGCAGCTGATGCATGCGGTTCTGGGTTTGGCGGTCGCTTTCATCGGCGTCGCCGGGCTCTTCTTTCATCTCGGCTCGCCCTTCATGGCGATGATGCAGATTCTGATCTATGTCGGAGCGGTCTGCGTCATGCTTGTCTTCGGCATCATGGTCGGCAACGCGCCGACGCAGAGCGCCGAGGTACGCGGCCGCGGCAACAACCGCTATCTTGCCGTGGGCACCTGCGGCGCGGGCTTCGTCCTGTTGAGCGCCACCCTGATCCGCACCCAATGGGCCGCCGCTGCCGAGCGTGTCGGCGACTTTTCCGTGCAGCACCTCGGTGAGAGCTTCCTTCACCAGTTTGTTCTGGCCTTCGAGCTCATTTCCGTCGTGTTGCTTATCGCTATTCTCGGCGCCATCATCATCGCGCGTAGTCCCGAGGAGAGTCATAAGTCATGATGCCGAGCGATAATCTCACAACCTATCTGGTCATCGGCGCCTTCCTCCTCTTCGTCGGCCTCTACGGGATGATCCGGCATCGCTCACTCATCGGCATGCTGATCTCCGTCGAGTTGATGCTGGCCGGCGCGGGAGTCAACTTCATGGCATTCAATCGCTTCACGGCACCGGATCCGGCCGTCGGTCAGGCCTTCACCCTCTTCGTCATGGGGATCGCCGCGGCCGAGGCTGCTATCGTCATCAGTCTCGTCATCGCCATCCATCGCCGCTTCCACAGCGTCGATCCCCAGGCCATCGACGATTTGCGCGGCTAAATTCTTAGGACCAGGCGAATACATGGAACCCATAATCACGTCCAAAGTCCTGCTGGCAACCCTCATCCCCATGGTGACGGGGGCACTCGTCATGGCCACGGGCCGCAGCCCCAATCTGCGCGAGAGCTGCTCTTTCGTGGGAGCGGTGCTCACCTTTATTTCGGTGCTGATGCTGGCGCCTACGGTTCTCGCCGGCGGCGGCTACGCCCTGACCCTGGTGACGCTCTATCCGGGCATCAGCGTTAGTTTTTACCTCGATCCCCTCGGCCTGATCTTCGCCGGCACCGCGTCGTTTCTGTGGATCCTGGCTTCCATTTACTGCATCGGCTACATGCGCGGCCTTAACGAGCACGCGCAGACGCGCTTCTACGTGTGCTACGCGGTGTCGGTGGGCGCGGCCATGGGCGCGGCTTTTTCCGCAAACCTCTTCACTCTCTACCTGTTTTACGAGATCGTCTCGATTTTCACCTATCCTCTGGTCATGCATCATCAGGACAAGGAGGGCTACGCCGGGGCGCGCAAGTATTTAATTTACTTGATGTTCACCTCCAAGGCCTTTCTGTTGCCGGCCATGGCCCTGGTCTACGTGCTGACCGGCACCCTTGATTTCAACATGGCCGGGATCGCAAGCGGTATCTTCCCCGCCGAGGCGGACCGCCTGCTGGTGATCGTTGCCTATCTGCTGTGCCTGTTCGGGTTCGCCAAGGCCGGTATCATGCCTTTCCACAACTGGCTGCCCGATGCCATGGTCGCGCCGACTCCGGTCAGCGCCCTGCTCCATGCGGTGGTGGTGGTCAAGGTCGGGGTGTTCTCCATCTGCCGGGTGATGCTCTCGGTGTTCGGTATCGACCTGCTCGATGTCACCGGCCTGGGCATGTTCACCGCGTATTTCGTTTCCTTTACGATTCTGGCCGCCTCGGTCATTGCCCTGACCCAGACCAATCTCAAGGCCCGGCTCGCCTATTCGACGGTCAGCCAGCTCTCCTATATCGTCCTCGGTGTGGCCATGCTCACCCCTCACGCCATCACCGGTGGGCTGCTGCATATCGCCAACCACGCCTTTGCCAAGATCACGCTGTTCTTTGCTGCCGGTGCCATTTACGTGGCCTCAGGCAAGAAGGATATCTCCGAACTGGGCGGCCTGGGTTGGCGCATGCCCCTGACTCTCATCGCTTTTGGCCTGGCGTCGCTGAGCATGATCGGCGCGCCGCCGGTGAGCGGCTTCGTTACCAAGTGGTATCTGGCTCTGGGAGCTATGGATGCCGGCAGTCTGGTGCTGCTCGTGGTGTTGCTGGCGAGCGGTCTGCTCAATGCCGGCTATTTCGTGCCGATTTTTTATAAAGCTTTTTTTGCCAAGCCGCTTCCCGGGGATGAGGCGACGGGCAGTCTGGAGAGACAACCGCTGGTTCTGCTCATGGTCGTACCCTTGGTGATAACGGGTCTTATTTCGGTGCTGATCGGTATCTGGCCCGATCTTTTCTTAAACACGATCAAGCTGATGGTGGGCTCATGATGGCACGCTGGATCGGATATCTGCGCGAGCGCGTAGCTGTACTCAAAGGCATTTTCTTTGTCTTTCTGGTGTTTGCGGTGGCCTTTGACTTTGTGATTGAACGTCATGACCCTCACTTCTGGGGTGATCAGATCATCGGTTTCTGGTCCCTGTTCGGGTTGCTGGGCTGCTTGGCGCTGATCGTAATATTCAAAGGACTCTCCCACGTCCTGTTGGAGCGGGAGGAGGATTATTATGACCGCTAGCATCTTCATCCACCCGGCGAGCTGGTTCATCCTCGGCGCATTGCTTATGCCCCTGTCTCGGCGTCTTGGGGTGCAGAAGGTCTGGCTGGTGCTCATCCCCCTCATCGCCCTGGCCCTCATTCATTTCCTGCCGGAAAGTTTCGGTCGGGTGTCCTATCTCGGCTTTGAACTGCAATTCGGCCGGGTCGACCGGCTGACCTTTATCTTTCTTCACGTCTTTGCGCTGATGGCCCTGATGGGCAGCATTTTTGCCTTGCAGGTCAAGGAGAGCGGCCAGCATATCGCCGCCTTTCTCTATGTAGCCGGCTCCTTCGGCGTCACGCTGGCCGGAGATTATCTGACGCTGTTCATTTTCTGGGAACTGATGGCTTTTGCCTCGACTTTCCTCATCTGGTATCGCAAGAAGCAGCGCTCCATCGAGGCCGGATATCGCTATCTGCTGGTCCATGTTGCCGGTGGCCTGGTGCTGCTGGCGGGGATTTTTCTGCTGTATCAGAGCGGCCATGATCTGTCCTTCGGCATGTTCACCCAGGAGGGCGCGGGCTGGGCCGAATACCTGGTGATGATCGGCTTTATCCTCAACGCCGCGGTGCCGCCGATTCACGCCTGGCTGCCCGACGCCTATCCCGAGGCCACCGTGACCGGCGCGGTGTTCATGTGCGCCTTCACCACCAAGACTGCGGTCTACGTGCTGGCGCGAGGTTTTCCCGGATTTGAGGTGCTGGCCATTCTCGGCGCTGTCATGGCCCTCTACGGCGTCGCCTACGCCGTCATCGAAAACGATGCGCGGCGCATTCTTGCCTATCACGTGGTCAGTCAGGTCGGCTACATGGTGTGCGGGGTCGGCATCGGCACCGCCATGGCCCTCAACGGCACGGCCGCCCACGCCTACGCTCATATCGTCTACAAGGCGCTGCTCTTCATGGGCGCGGGCGCGGTTCTGGAAATGACCGGACGCTCCAAGCTCAGCGAACTCGGCGGACTCTATAAATACATGCCGTGGACGATGGTGTTCACCGTCATCGGCGGCCTGGCCATTTCGGGCTTCCCCCTGACCAGCGGCTTCATCAGCAAGTCTATGATCGTCGCCGCAGCGGGCGAGAATCATCAGATCATCTTGCTGATTATGCTGACCCTGGCCGGGGTCGGTACCTTTCTCTCCGTCGGCATCAAGCTGCCGTATTTCATCTGGTTCGGCCGCGATTCGGGCGTGCAGGCCAAGGAGGCGCCCTGGAACATGCAACTCGCCATGGCCATGGCGGCCTTTGTCTGCATTTTCCTCGGGATGTTTCCCGGGGCGCTCTACAGCATGCTGCCCTATCCGGTGGAGTATCAGCCTTACACCGCTTACCATCTTTCGGAGACCTTCCAGATTTTCGGCTTCACCGGTTTGGGTTTTTATCTGATGGTTAAATATCTTAAACCCCACAGCGTCTATGTTCTGGATATCGACTGGTTTTACCGCAAGGGTTCGCTGCGTTTCATGCGCTTTGCCGCGGGTCCGGTGGTTGCGGCCAACGAATGGGTGAGCAACGTTTATCGCACCATAGGTACGCGCCTGACCATGGCGGCGGCACGTGCTTTCACCTGGTTTGACCGCGAGGGCATCGACTGGACCATCGACGGCGCCGCGCGTGGCGTGGTCGACGGCGGCGACCGGCTGCGTCGCCTGCAGACCGGGCGCATCCAGCAGTACATCGGCGGCGCGGTGCTGGCGCTGCTGGCGGTGCTGGTGGTAGTGCTTTTTATTTAGGCACATACCGGCACTGTAAATACACGAACGTAACTATTCAGCGGCAATGCTCAGTCGTGCCGCAGGCCGTGGCGGTTGCGTGTCACGGTGAATGTTTGAGCCGCAGGCGAGTTTTCACCGCAGGCGGTGCCGCCGCGGCCTGCGCTGCATGCTGAACAGTTACCAGGAAGCAAACCGTAGGGGCGGCGCATGCGCCGCCCTGGGCAAGGCATGCCTTGCCCCTACATCCAAGGAACCATCGTGGAACAGTATCTGATCTTCAATGACCTGAGCTACCCCATCATCTCGGTGCTGTTATTGCTGCCGCTGATCGGCGCGCTGCTGGCGCTGCTGTTCAAGAGCGACCGGGCGCTGCTGCTCTGGGGGTTCGCGGTGACCCTGGTGACGGCCCTGGCTTCCTTGCCCCTCTACACTCAGTTCGATGCGTCCACCGCCCAGTACCAGTTCGTCGAACTGCGTACCTGGCTGCCGGCCCTGGGGCTCGATTACGTGGTTGGAGTCGACGGCATCAGCATGCTCCTGGTCATGCTCACCACGTTTGTCATGCCCCTGTGCGTGCTCTGCTCCTGGAGCTACATCAAGGAGCGCATGAAGGAATTCATCTTCGTGCTGCTGGTCATCGAAACCGCCATGATCGGGGTGTTTGTCAGTCTCAACACGCTGCTGTTTTTCCTGTTCTGGGAAGCCATGCTGATTCCCATGTATTTGATGATCGCCATCTGGGGCGGACCGCGCAAGGACTACGCCTCCATCAAGTATTTCCTTTACACCTTCGCCGGCAGCATCTTCTTTCTGGCATCGATCATCGCGCTCTACGTGCATACCGGCACCTTCTTTATCCCCGAACTCATGGGGCAGCCCTACAGCTTTACCTTCCAGGCCTGGATCTTCCTCGGCTGCACCCTGGCCTTTGCCGTCAAGGTGCCCATGTTTCCCCTGCACACCTGGTTGCCCGCCGCCCACGTTGAGGCGCCCACCGCCGGCAGTGTGATTCTGGCGAGCATCATGCTCAAGTTGGGCGGCTACGGATTCTTGCGTTTCTGCCTGCCCATGGCACCGGAAGCGACCTACTATTTCATGCCCTGGCTCCTCGCCCTGTCGCTGATCTCCATTGTGGTCGGCGGTTATCTGGCCCTGGGTCAGACCGATATCAAAAAGCTGATCGCCTATTCAAGCGTCGGTCACATGGGTTTTGTCACCCTGGGGATCTTTCTGCTCAACGACCAGGGCATCAAGGGTGCAATGCTGCAGATGATCAACCACGGCATCACCACCGGCGCCCTGTTTATCCTCATCGGCATTATCTACGAGCGCACCCACAGCCGCGAGATCAGTGTCAATTCGGCCCTCGGCGCGATGATGCCGATTTTCGTGCTGTTCCTCGGTATTTTCAGTCTCTCATCCTTCGGCTTCCCCGGCACCAACAGCTTCGTCAGTGAGTTCCTGGTGCTGCTTGCCGCTTTTTCCAAGTATCCCCTGGTCGGCGCTCTGGCGGTGGTCGGTGCGATTCTCGCCGCCGCCTATATGCTGCGCCTTCTGCAGCGCATGGTGTGGGCCGATTCGGACGGCCACGGGCATCATGCCGAGGATTCCCAGGAAGGGCAGGAGGGTGGTCACCACGTGCTGCGCGACCTCAATCTGCGTGAGATCGGCACCCTGAGCTTTCTGACGATCTTCGTGTTCTGGATCGGCTTTTATCCCGCCCCCCTGCTCGACGTCATGGATGCCAGCGTCGCCCATCTGCTGCAGCAGATGGAGGCCGGCGTGGGCGAGGAAACCCTGCATGTCATGAGCGGGCTAGGCGACAAGCTGGGAGAGCTGTTCTCTTCATCGGCGCCGCCCGCGGCCAACTTCTGATTTCGGACGCATTATGGAAACCATGCTTTTTCTGCCCGAACTGCTGCTGATCCTGCTCGCCCTGATATGCTTCTTCGCTTCCCTGGGACGGCCGCGCACCGGTTTTCTCCAGGGGGCGGTCATGGTGTTCTCGACCCTGGCCCTGCTTGCCTCCGCCGTCACCTTCAATCAGGCGGGAAGGCTGTTCTACGACGCCTACCAGATCGACATGCTCTCCCAGTTGTTCAAAATGATTCTCTGCGCCGGGCTGGTGCTGGTGGCCTGGGCGGGGCCTGGGCTGCGCGGCATCGAACAGCGCCTGCGCCCCGAATACTACTTTTTCCTCACTCTCAGCACCCTGGGGCTGGTCATGCTGAGCAGCGCGGTGGAGTTGGTGACCATCTTCCTCGCCCTGGAAATCTCTTCCTACGCCCTGTTTGTCGCCATTCCTTTCCGCCAGCCGCAGCACAGCCGCGAGCAGTACGAGGCGGGCATCAAGTACGTCCTGTTTGGCGCCGCGGCTTCGGGCCTGAGCCTGTTCGGCATGAGCTACATCTTCGGTCTGAGCGGGACCACCTATCTTGCCCAACTTGGTCCTCTGCTGCCCGAGTTGATCGCCTCCCAGCCCCTGGCGGTGCCGGGCATGGTGCTGCTGCTGTGCGGATTTTTCTATAAACTGGCGCTGTTTCCCATGCATTTCTGGACACCCGATGTCTACCAGGGCGCGGCCAATGAAACGGCTGGTTTCGTCGCCACCCTGCCCAAGCTGGGCGCGGTCATTCTGTTGCTGCGCCTGGTGAGTCTTGCCGGGGTAGACATCACGCAATTGACCTGGGTTCTGGGAATTCTCGCAGTGCTGTCCATGACCGTCGGCAATCTGGCCGCTCTGGTGCAAAACGATATCAAGCGCCTGCTCGCCTATTCGAGCATCGCCCATGCCGGCTATATGCTGCTTGGCATCCTCGCCGGCAATCCACTCGGTCAGGCGGGAGCCATTTATTACGCACTGGGCTATCTGCTGATGAATCTGGCCTGCTTTTTCGTTCTCTATCACCTCAGCGGCGATAGCCGCAATCTGTCCCTGGACGACCTCAAGGGTCTTTATCGGCGCTCTCCTCTGCTCGCCTTCACTCTGGCCGCTGGCGCATTCAGCCTCGCCGGAATTCCGCCGACCATCGGTTTTACCGGCAAATTCGTGGTGTTCACCGCCGCTTTCCAGCAGGGTTTCCATGGGCTGGTGGTTCTCGGCCTGGTCAATGCCGCGATTTCCATTTTCTTCTATCTGAAGATTGTGCGTGCCGCCTACCTGAGCGCGGAAGAGGGTGGCGAAACTCTGTCCCTGGGATTCGGCACCCGCCTGCTCGGCTATGTGCTGATTCTGGCCATCGTCCTGCTGGGTGTGTTGCCCCAGGGTTTTCTGGCCCTGGCCAAGGCGGCGGTGGCGATTTTATAGCTTTTTACCCCCCCCTAACCAACGTCATTGCATCCCTGGGCCAGTGCGCTTTGGCCGCTGGCTGCAGCGTTGCAGCAATCTTTGGCCATAAAAATTACCGTCGATGTCCCCCTCTCTCGACGCATCATGGCGCAAGATCTGAAAAATATTCTGCAGCTTATTTTCCGCGTTTGCCGGTATAATTCGCTTCACCTTAGGGCCATTTCGACTGTTTTCATGGAGGTCTATGGAGCGAGATCAGATCATTGCCCGCAATCGCGAGGAATACGGCGAGCGTTACGCGCTGCTGAAATTTCCCACTGCGGAACAGGCCGCCGCGGCGCGTGCCCGGCGCGACGAACTTCTCAACGCGCTGGCGGGCAAGGCGGCCATCGGTTGTGGCGGCACCAAGCTCGACTGCAACCGCCTCGCGCCCGGTTGTGCTATTTGCGTAGCGGGCGCCTGGTCGTGCCTGTTTATCAACGGCAAGTGCAATTGCACCTGTTTCTATTGCCCCTCCGAACAGGAGCAGATTGGGCGACCCATCACCAACTCCCTTGAATTTCCCGAGCCTCAAGACTATGTCGATTATATCGCCACCTTCGGCTTCCGCGGTGTGAGTTTCAGCGGCGGGGAACCTCTGCTCACTCCCGAGCGCACTCTGAGTTATCTCAAGGCGGTCAAGAAGCGCTTCGGCGGCGTTGTCCACACCTGGCTCTACACCAACGGGACCTTGCTTACTGGGGAGATTCTTGGGCAGCTGCGCGACGCGGGTCTCGACGAGATCCGTTTCGATATCGGCGCCACCGATTATCATCTCACCAAGGCCGCGTCTGCGGTGGCGATGATTCCCACCGTGACGGTGGAAATTCCCGCAGTACCTGAAGAAAAGGAACAGCTCCGCGTCAAAATCAGGGAAATGGCCGCGCAAGGCATCGCCCACCTCAATCTGCACCAACTGCGTTTGACCCCGTATAGTTTCGATAAATTTCAGGGACGCGGCTACACCTTTCTGCATGGCGAAAAGGTTACCGTCCTTGAATCGGAACTCACCGCCCTGGAATTGCTGCGCGACAGTCTCGCCGGCGACATCGACCTGCCCATCAACTACTGCTCTTTTGTCTACAAAAATCGCTGCCAGGCCCAGGCGGCGCGTCGACGCAACGGTCCATTCGTCAAAAAGGAACATGAGGCTTTAAGTACGGCGGGATACATCCGCAGCCTGGCGTTGACCGGCAGCCCAGAAGGGCTCCAGCGCCGGTGCCGGGATTTTGAGCAACACGGCGCCGCCGCCGGGATGTGGAATCTGAGCCGCGCCAAGGACCGTCTGTTCTTTCACCCCGACCTGGTGCACCTGGTGGCCGTGGATGAGCAGGAACTGCGCGTGAGTTATGCTGAGGCGGCGCAGCGGGCGGCGGTCAGCTACCGCAACCCTTTTACCGAGGTGCGTATCAATGGGGGACGCAAGATCATTATCGAGCGCCGCGCGGTTTGCAACGAAACCACTCTGACCGGCGGCAAGGCAATGGATTTTCTTCACAATTTGCGGAATGGGGGGGATTTCTCGCAATTTTCCGCCATCCAGCCCTATGAGGTTCTCAAGGAGGGGCTGCAGGATTACTTTTGAGAGCGTTGCTGATTGTTTGCTGCGCAGGGGGTGCTCAAGATGTAAGCACCTGTTGGGTGCGGCGGGAACCGTGAGGCACCTGCGATCTTTTGAAAAACCTTGATTTTACAGAGTGTTGTCCGATACGTGGAGATTTGGCACACCCCCTGCTAATAGAGAAGACGTAAGCAGGCACGAAGACGTGCCTCACGCATTTCAGTCAGGCAATGGCGCCCGCTGGGATCATCGCGATCCCGCGGGCTTTTTGTTTGTTCACAGCTCAGGTATTCATTTTGCGGCGCCACGGCGGAGCCGCAACAGGCAAAGAGGCCTCATCCGAATTTTTTCGGGTGGGGCTTTCTATTTTTTGCGACGTCTGGTCGCTGCTTCCCGCGAATTCAATGGCGATGCCGCCTGGGAAGAGTCGTCCCCGCGCCGCACATCCACCGTAAACAGGAGAATCATCATGAGAGAGAAAAAGCTGCGTCAGATCGCAATCTACGGCAAAGGCGGCATCGGCAAATCCACCACCACCCAGAACACCGTCGCGGGTCTGGCCGCCCTCGGTCAAAAAGTTTTGATCATCGGCTGCGACCCCAAGGCCGACTCGACCCGCCTGATCCTGCACGCAAAGGCGCAGGCCACGGTTATGGACAAGGTGCGTGAACTGGGAACCGTTGAGGATCTGGAGCTTGACGATGTGCTCAAAGTCGGCTACGGCGGCGTCAAGTGCGTCGAATCCGGCGGTCCCGAGCCGGGCGTCGGTTGCGCCGGCCGCGGCGTCATCACCGCCATCAACTTCTGTGAGGAAGAAGGCGCCTACACCGACGATCTCGATTACGTTTTCTACGACGTTCTCGGCGACGTGGTGTGCGGCGGCTTCGCCATGCCCATCCGTGAAAACAAGGCGGAAGAGATTTATATCGTTGTTTCCGGCGAGATGATGGCCATGTACGCCGCCAACAATATCTGCAAAGGCATCGTCAAATACGCCTCTTCGGGCAGCGTGCGCCTCGCCGGCCTGATCTGCAACAGCCGCAACACCGACCGCGAGGCCGATCTTATCGAGGCCCTGGCCGAGCGTCTCGGCACCCAGATGATTCACTTCGTGCCCCGCGACAACCAGGTGCAGCGCGCCGAACTGCGGCGCATGACGGTTATCGAATATTCTCCCGAACATCAGCAGGCCGAAGAGTATCGCCAGCTGGCACAGAAGATTGCAGAAAACAAGAAACTGGTAATTCCCACGCCGCTGGAGATTGAAGAACTCGAAGATCTGCTCATGGAGTTCGGCATCATGGAAGCCGAAGACGAAACCATCGTCGGCAAGGCTGAAAACGCCTGACGCGGCTTTGTAGGGGCGACGCATGCGTCGCCCAGGGCAAGGCATGCCTTGCCCCTACGGGAAACATGGATCAACACCCACAAACAGGAGCTGCTTATGTATCAGCCTGGTGATAAAGACCCTAAGGTCAAGCCCGAAGTCGAGGGCCTGAGCAAGGAAAAAGCCGCAAAGCTTATCGAGGAAACTCTCGAGCTCTACCCGGCCAAAGCCAAGAAAAAGCGCGCGCCTCATCTCGCCGCCAACGATCCGGAGGATAAGGGTTGCGCGGTGCGCTCCAACAAGAAAACCGTGCCCGGCGTCATGAGCGCGCGCGGCTGCGCCTACGCCGGAGCCAAGGGCGTGGTGTGGGGGCCGATCCGCGACATGGTGCACATCAGCCACGGACCGGTGGGTTGCGGCTGGTACAGTTGGGGCACGCGCCGCAACCTGACCAAGGGTGTGCCGGGCGTTTCGACCTTTTCCGGCATGCAGTTCACCTCGGACTTTCAGGAAAAAGACATCGTTTACGGCGGTGACAAGAAGCTTGAAAAAATCTGCCGCGAGGTCACCGAGCTTTTCCCCCTGGCCAAGGGCGTTTCGGTACTCTCGGAGTGCCCGGTGGGCCTCATCGGTGACGACATCAACGCCACCGCCAAGAAAATGGCCGGCGAACTCGAGCTGCCGGTAATCCCCTGCAATTGTGAAGGATTCCGCGGCGTGTCCCAGTCCCTGGGCCACCACATTTCCAACGACAGCATCCGCGACCATGTCATCGGCACCCGCGAATTCGAGGAAGAGGCGGGGCCCTACGATATCGCCCTGATCGGCGACTACAACATCGGCGGAGATATCTGGGCGGCGGTCAAGGTCCTTGAAGAGATCGGTCTTAACGTCAAGGCCCAGTGGACCGGCGACGGCCAGATCGAGCACATCGCCGCGACCCACAAGGTCAAGCTCAACCTGATCCATTGCTACCGTTCCATGAACTATATGTGCAAGGTCATGGAAGAGAAGTACGGCATTCCCTGGCTCGAATTCAACTTCTTCGGCCCGACCAAGATCAAGGAAAGCCTGCGCGCCATCGCCGAGCGCTTCGACGACAAGATCAAGGAAAACGTCGAGCGGGTCATCGCCAAGTACGATCCCATCATGCAGGCGATCATCGACGAATACCGCCCACGTCTCGAGGGCAAGAAGGTCATGATCTTTGTCGGCGGTCTGCGGCCGCGTCACACTATCGGCGCCTACGAAGATCTGGGGCTGGTCTGTGTCGGTTCGGGTTATGAATTTGCCCATACCGACGACTACGACCGCACCTATCCCGAAATGCCCAAAGGTTCTCTGGTGTTCGACGACGCCTCGGAGATGGAGCTGGAAATCTTCGCCAAGGAGATCAAGCCCGATCTGGTCGCTTCCGGCATCAAGGAAAAGTACGTCTTCCAGAAGATGGGGCTGCCCTTCCGCCAGATGCACAGCTGGGATTATTCGGGGCCTTATCACGCCTATGAGGGTTTTGAAATCTTCGCCCGTGATATCGACATGGCCATCAACAGCCCGACCTGGAACCTGGTGAAGTCACCGTTCTAAAAAATTATTCACCGCTGAGAGCGCAAAGAGCGCAGAGAAAAATAGAAATATTAATCTCAAAGTCTTGCTCAGCGATCTCGGCGTTCTCGGCGGTGAAAATAAAAAGGAGTCATGCCATGAGCGAAGCCGTTAAAAAAGTCACCGAAATCACCCCCGAAGAAGAAGCGCGGGTGCTGGAATGGACCAAGTCCAAGGACTACCTTGAAAAAAACCTGGCGCGTGAGGGGACGGTCATCAATCCCGCCCATGGTTGCCAGCCGGTCGGTGCCCAGCTTGCCGCGCACGGTTTTGAAGGCAGCTTGCCATTTGTGCACGGCTCTCAGGGCTGCGCCTCCTATTACCGCTCGACTCTCAATCGCCATTTTCGCGAGCCGGCGCCGGCCGTGTCCGACTCCATGACCGAGGACGGCGCCGTGTTCGGCGGCCAGAACAACCTGTTCGAAGGCCTGGAAAACGCTTATGCCCTCTATAAGCCGAAAATCATGCCGATTTTCACCTCGTGCATGCCCGAGATCATTGGTGACGACCTGACCGCCTTCATCAGGAACGCGCGGAACAAAGGCCATATCCCCGAAGATTTTCCGGCGCCTTACGCCAATACGCCCAGTTTCAACGGGACCCACATCCATGGCTACGACGCCATGCTCAAAGCGATTCTTGAGGACCTGACCGCGGGCAAGCGCGTCGATGGCGCCTGCACCGGCAAGCTCAACCTGATCGCGGGCTTTGACGCCTGTACCGGCAACTATCGCGAATACAAGCGCCTGCTCGATGAGATGGACGTACCCCATACCATCCTCGCCGATATTTCCGAGGTTTTCGATTCGCCCCTGGACGGCGAGTACCATATGTACCCCGGCGGCACGCCCCTGGAAGATGCGGCCGCGTCCGTCAACGGCAAAGCGACCATCTCTCTGCAAAAGTACGCAACCGCCAATACCATGAAGTTCGTCAAGCAGGAGTATGCCGGCAAGCATGAAGTGCTGCCCATGCCCATCGGCGTGCAGGCCACAGACACTTTCCTGCTCAAAGTGTCCGAGCTGTTCGGCAAGCCGGTGCCCGAGTCCATCAAGGCCGAACGCGGCCGCTTGGTCGATGCCATGACCGACGCTCATCAGTATCTGCACAACAAGAAATTCGCCATTTACGGCGACCCTGATCAGTTGCTGGCCCTTGCGGGCTTTCTGCTGGAAATGGGCGCCAAGCCCTACCACGTGCTCTGCTCGCGCGCCACCAAGAAATTTGAGAAGGAGATGCGTGAGCTGCTCGACGCCTCGCCCTACGGTAAGGGCTGCCATGTGTGGGTCAACAAGGATCTCTGGCACCTGCGCAGCATTCTGTTCAACGACCCCGTGGACATGATGATTGGCGACACCCACGGCAAACTCGCCGCCCGCGATACCGGCACGCCGCTGATCCGCGTTGGTTTCCCCATTATCGATCGGGTCAACATTCATCGCTATCCCGTTATCGGCTATCAGGGCGCCCTCAACCTGCTGACCTGGATCGCCAACAAGTTTCTCGACATCAAGGATGACACCTGCGAAGACCAGTGGTTCGAGATGATGAGATAGAACACACGGGACGAGAATCGCGGGACGCGGAACCTGAGCTGCCGCGTCCCGCGAAAACTCGGCCTTTAGCGCAGGCAGGATTCTGAATGTTTCGGATGCGCCGCTTCGAGGTGATAGTTGGATCAAAAAAGCGAGGTCTCAGCATGAAAGTCGCATTTGCAAGCACGGACAAGACCCATATCGACGAGCATTTCGGTCAGGCCGAGCATTTTTATATCTGGGACGTAGGGCCTGAGAGCGCTGAGTTTTCCGGCGTGGTTCAGGTCAAGGCTGACGCTGACGCCCTGGGCCATTCCGACGATAAAATCGAGGCCCGCGCCGCGGCCCTGAATGACTGCGCCCTGGTCTATGTCGCCGAGATCGGCGGGCCGGCGGCGGCGCGCCTGGTGGCCAAGAAAATCCATCCCGTCAAGAGCAAGGACCGCGAGGCGATCTCGGTAGTCGTCGAAAAATTGCAGGACGTTCTGCGCAGCAGCCCGCCGCCCTGGCTGCGTAAAGCCATGCTCAAGGGTGAGCGGCCCGCGATATAAAATCAAAAAAAATCGTAACCATTCAGCTGCAACGTCCGACAGCACCGCAGGGGGCGGCGGCTGAGTGCTTCGGCAAATGTTTGAGCCGCAGGCGAGTTTTTGCCGCACGCGATGCCGCCGTCCCCTGCGGCGCCTGCTTAACAGTTACATAAAATCATTCACCGCAGAGAGCGCGAAGAACGCGGAGGCAGGCCTGGGGTAAATCCTGAAAAGGGACATGGCCTTCTTTGGGATTTTTCTCGGCGTTCTTTGCGCTCTTTGCGGTGGAAAATCTTCTCGCATCCATCGAAAAAGGAGAATCACCATGGCTTATCTGACCGGAAAAACCAAAGGGGGCAAGGACTGGACCCCCAACTTTATCGAAGCCATCGATGCGGAAAAGTGCATCGGTTGCGGCCGCTGTTACAAAGCCTGCTCGCGCAACGTGTTCGCGCCGGAAGATTTCGAGGATGAAGAAACGGAATCCCTGCGCATGATCATGACCATCGCCAATGACCAGAACTGCATCGGCTGCGTGGCCTGTGGCGTGGCCTGCTCCAAAAAGGCTTTCAGCTTTAAGCCGCTGGCCATCTGACCCGGGGAGGCACCTATGCTCATCGCCGTTGCATCAAAATCCGGTACGCTGGTCGACCAGCATTTCGGCCACGCCGAGCGCTTTCTCATTTATGATTGCGCCGGCGGAAAACCGCAGCTGGTGGACCAGAAACCCGTGGAGAAATACTGTTCCTTCGACCCCGACCACCCGTTTCGCGAAGACAAATTCAGCGCCATCCTCGCCGCCCTCGCGGGCTGCCGCGCCGTGGTCAGCGCCCAGATCGGCGAGCTGCCCAGGCAGGAACTGGAAAAACGCGGAATCTCCGCCATCAGCGCCGTCGGTCCCATCGACCAGGCGATCCTGGCGGCCCATGGCACCCTGTGCGGCTGCGGCGGTGGTTGCGGGCCTAACAACTGCTGAGTTTCTGCACAAATTCGATTCATCCTGAGAGTGCAATTGCCCAAGGCTTGGGCAGGCTGGTTTTTGCGAGATTCCAGCCTGCCCATTTTTTTATGTAAAAACGGCCTGTTAGCCGTTTTGTCCAGGTTGGCACAGCCAATGCAGTTAAGGAAGTCGACACAAGGTTGTGTCACTCATAACAGGCAACGAAGCCCCGCATCTCAAGCTGAGATGGCGGGGCTTTATCGTTACGGACCAGGCAAGGGCGCTTTCCGCACAACGGAAGAGCGCCCTTGCGCGTTTTTACTTATAAGGAGACCGATCATGAGCAAATCCTGCCCGATGATGGCCATGAAGAAACAGAGTGAGCATCCCTGCTTCGGCGGCGACCATGACAAGGCCGGGCGCGTGCATCTGCCCGTGGCGCCGGGCTGCAACATCAAGTGCGGGTTCTGCGAGCGCAAGTTCGACTGCGCCAACGAAAGCCGCCCCGGCGTCACCAGCCGGCTTCTCACGCCCGCCGAGGCCCTGGAGCGGGTGCGGCTGTTGCTGCGCCACCCCAAGGTCGGCGACAAGTTGCGCGTGGTCGGCATTGCCGGCCCCGGCGATCCGCTGGCCAATGAAAAGACCTTTGAAACCTTCCGGCTGGTCAAGGATGCCTATCCTGACATGATGCTGTGTCTTTCCACCAACGGCCTGCTGTTGCCCGAACGCATCGATGAGATTGCTGCCCTCGACGTGCACAGTCTCACCGTCACCATCAACGCCCTCACCGCCGAGACCGGCGCCAGGGTTTATGAATGGGTGCGCTATCAGGGCGCGGTGCTGCGCGGCGAGCAAGGCGCGGCCCTGCTTCTCGAAAAACAGCTCGCCGGACTTGAAGCGGCCGCGGGGCGCGGCCTGTTGGTCAAGGTCAATCACGTCTACATCCCCGGCGTCAACGATCATGAAACTCTCGATCTGGCCGTTAAGGTACGCAATCTCGGCGCGACCCTGATGAACATCATCCCGGTCATCCCCATCGGCCTGTTCAAGGACATCAAGCCGCCCTCCGATGCAGTGATGGAGATGGTACGCAACCAGGCTGAATTGATTCTCTCCCAGGCCCGCCACTGCCGCCAGTGCCGCGCCGATGCCGCCGGGCTGGTGGGCCAGGACATCGATCTGACGGAGTTGCATGCGCAGGCCGGTTAAAAATAGGAGAAGGATTATGCGCCTTGGGGTCGGGTTGTTGGGATGTACGTTGTTGTTCCAGTTGTTTTGCGCAGGGGCGGTTAGGGCAGCTGAAGTGCGGGTGTCGGCGGCGGCGAGCATGGCCGAGGCCCTCAGGGAAATCGCCGCCGCTTACACGCAGATGTCTCCCGCTGAGGTGGTGATCGCCAATTTCGGGGCATCAGGCGCTCTGGCGCGGCAAATCGAGCAAGGTGCTCCGGCCGATCTTTATCTCTCGGCGAATGCGCAGTGGGTGGAGTATCTGATCGCCGCCGGCCGAATCGCAGGTGAGGATGTTCGCACCCTGGCCGGAAACTCCCTGGTGTTCGTGGGGCGTTCAGGTCTCGAAGTCACCACCCTGGCGGATCTCTCCGCGCTGGGGCGCATCGCCCTGGTCAACCCGCGCAGCGCGCCCGCCGGGGAATATGCCCAACAGGCCCTGGATGCCGTCGGCGTCTACGCCGCCCTTGCCGGCAAGCTGGTCATGGCCCAGGATGTACGCCAGGCCGTCGTCTACGCCGATCGCGGTGAAGTCGACGGCGCACTGGTCTATAAATCCGACGCTCTCCTTGCCCGCCAGGCCGTCATTCTTCACGAAGTGCCGGCTCATCTTCATAACGAAATCAGCTACCCTGCGGCCCTCACCACCAGCGGCCGCAATAATCCCAACGCCGTTGCCTTCTTCAATTTTCTGCAAAGCGACACGGCTCGCCGAATCCTGCACAGTTACGGTTTCATCGTCGAAGAAGAGGTTCTCCCGCAAATGACCAAGGACCAATGACAAGGGACGGTTTTCATGTTCGATTTCACCCCCACGGACTACCAGGCCATGGCCCTTTCAGCGAAGGTGGCGCTTGTCGCGACCATGCTTTCGCTGCCTTTGGGCTTTGCCGCCGCCTGGCTGCTGGTGTTCAGTCGCGTACCCGGCAAGGCGCTCATCGACGGGATCATCAACTTGCCTCTGGTGCTGCCGCCGGTGGTGGTGGGCTACCTGCTGCTGCTCACCCTGGGCAGCCAGGGGTGGCTGGGCGGATTGCTCGACGCTTGGGGGATTCGCGTTATTTTCACCTGGAAGGCGGCAGTGCTGGCCTCCATGGTGGTGGGTTTTCCCCTGCTGGTGCGCTCCATCCGCCTCGGCATGGAGAGCATCGACGAGCGTTTGATCCAGGCCTCGCGGACCCTGGGGGCGCCTTGGTATGATACGCTCCTGACCGTGATCCTGCCCCTTTCGACCCGCGCCCTGATTGCCGGTGCGACCCTGATGTTCGCCCGCAGCCTCGGAGAATTCGGCGCCACCATCATCGTCGCCGGCAACATCCCCGGCGTGACCCAGACCATCCCTCTGGCCATTTACGATTACACCAACACCCCGGGCGGCGACCGCATGGCTCTGGCCCTGTGCGCGGTGTCCATCCTGCTGGCCCTTGCGGTACTGTTGTTCAACGAGGGCCTGGTCAAACGCTTCAAGCGGGGAGAACTGCGATGAAGCTCGAGGTGTCGGTGCGCAAACGCTATGAAAACTTTTCCTTTGAAGCTGATTTTTCCGTGCAGGGCGCGCGCATCGGCGTGTTCGGTCCCTCGGGCAGCGGCAAATCCACCCTGATGCATCTGCTTGCCGGGCTGCTGCCCGCCGACGCGGGCTTCATCCACCTGGACGGGGTGCCCCTGTATCAGAGCGCGCGCGGTATTGAGGTGCCCGCGCGCAAGCGGCGCATCGCCGTGGTGTTTCAGCATGCCCATCTGTTTCCCCATCTGAGCGTGCGCGCCAATCTTCTGTACGGCTACAAGCGCATTGCCCGGGCCGAGCGGCGCATCGACCCCGACACCCTGTGCGAGGTGCTTCACCTTGGGCCGCTACTCGGGCGTGGCGTCAATGCTCTTTCCGGAGGCGAGCGCCAGCGCGTGGCCCTGGGGCGGGCGGTGCTTGCCCATCCGCGCCTGATCCTCATGGATGAGCCTGTGACCGGGCTCGACGAGGGGCTCAAGTACCAGATTTTGCCCTATCTCAAGCAGACCTTCGCCGCCTTCGGCATCCCCCTGATCTTCATCAGTCACTCTCTCACCGAAATGCGCCTGATGACCGACGAGGTGCTGGAGTTCGAGGACGGGCGCCTGACGGCCCAGTCCGGCGTGGAAGACCTGGCGCGGCGCCGCCTGGCCTCAAGCCCGGTGGGTTACATCAATCATCTGCGGCTCGAAGACGGCCGTGCCCAGAGCGATCTGTGGGATTATCGCTGGGGAGAGAATCGTCTGATTCTCTCCAGCGGCAACGGTGTTGGGGGCGGAGGGGTTTTCGAGCTCTCCTCCAAGGATGTCACCCTGTTCAAACAGCATCCGGAGGCCACGAGCGCGCGCAACATTCTGCGCTGTCGGGTGAGCGGGATTTTCCCGGCCGGCAACCGGGTGGGCGTTGATCTTGACTGCGGCGGCGCGAAGCTTGTATCTCAGGTGGTGGGGGAGGCGGCGCGGGATCTGGAGCTGCATCCCGGGCGCGAGTTGTTCGCCGTGATCAAGGCGTCGGCGTTCCGGCGTCTGTGTTAACACTGGGGAGGTCGAAAGATGATACTCATCGTCGAGCCGGATGCGCACTGTCCCGCCGGGTTTTACGGCGCATTGCTCAACGCCTGGGCGGTGCCTCAAGAGACCTGGCGGCCCTATGTCGACGCACGGGTCCCCTCGCCGGCGGCCGCGCGCGGGGTCATCGTCCTCGGTGGGGCCATGGGCGTGCATGACGAGGCGCAATATCCCTTCCTGCCTTTGGTGAAGCAGATGCTCTGGGACGTCATCCGTCGGGATATTCCCTGCTTGGGCATTTGTTTGGGCGGACAGTTGTTGGCGCAGGTGCTGGGCGCGAAGGTTCATTCGCAACGCCATGGCGAGCACGGCTGTGCCAGCGTTCAACTCACCGCTGCCGGCCGCCGCGATCCGTTGTTCGGCGGTTTGCCTTCTCCCTTTTCCACCTTCCACTGGCACAACGACAGCTTCGAAATTCCCCAGGGTGCAACGCACCTGGCCTTTACGCCAACCTGCGCCGGCCAGGCTTTCCGTCGGAGCAACGCCTGGGGCGTACAGTTTCACCCCGAGGTTGATGCCGCCATCGTCGACGACTGGCGGCAACGGATTCACGCCGATCCAGCCGTTGTCAACGCGTTCTGCAGCCGGCAGGCGCGGTTGCAGGCCGTGGGCGAACATCTGCTGCGCAATTTTGTGCAAATCACCGACTCCCTACCGCCAATTGCCTGAATCCTGGGCGAACTTTTTGTCATTTCACCGGGATTGCCAGGCCCTCCCCTGTGGCTGCGGCGAATAAAACCGACCAAGAAAAAAATATTTTAATTGCTTTTAATTTTTAAATTTATTTTAAATTCCGGGATTTGCGGGCTAACTATGACAAAGTTGGTAATCATCCGGGCCTTTCCTCTGTTGTATACGTGCGCGATTGGTGTGTGTTTTGCAAAATGCCTGACGCTGCCTTTTTTTAGACATCTATCGGTAATTTAACGCGGAGGATGGCATGAAGGATTTCAGGTTGGGCGTAAAGTTGATGAGCGGGTTTGTTCTAGTCGGCTTGATCACCCTTGCCGTCGGCGGCATTGGTGTCAACGGCCTCAAATCATTACAAGGCGATATCGAAATTCTGGGTCGGGAGAAACTGCCGTCTGTTGAACATCTCTATACCATCAAGGAAGCCGCCCAGGGATCGACCATCGTTCACCGCTCTCTGCTCAATCCAGGGTTTACTTTGGCTGAACGCGAGGCCCTCTACGAGGAGAACGCGCGAACCCGTGGCGTCATCCAGGCGGCGCGCGAAGCTTATCTGCAGTTGCCTCTGGGCACCGCCGAACGTGCGCTTTATGATGAACTCATGGGGGCCTGGCGGGTGCGCGCCGAGGCGGTGAACCGCTTCACGGATTTGTCGCGTCGCCTCGACCAAACCGGCATCCTCAATCCTGCGCGCCTGCGCGCCGATCTGGAAAAATTTCGCGGCGACCATTATCGCGCCGCAGTTCAGACGCAAGACCTGATTCATTCCGGCGCCGACTTTCAGGGCGGGGAGGACCCGAGCCTGTGCGCCTTCGGTCGCTGGCTGCCGACCTTTGAAACAACCAACTCACAACTGCAAGATCTGCTTCACCAGGTGCGCGGCGTGCACCATGAGTTTCACGGTAACGTCGCGCGCATTAAAGATCTCGCCCGGCGCGGCTACACCGAGCAGGCTCAGGAACTCTACCGCACAGCCATGATGCCCGCGGTGGACAGAACCCTAGCAGTGTTCGGCGAAATGATTCAGGTGGCGGGCCGTGCCGAAGTTCTTCATGCCGAGATGTCTGATTTGCTCATGGGCGACGTTGCGCGGCACAGCGCGCGCACCTATGAACTGCTCGACCAACTTATCGGACTGACCAAGGCCAATGCCGAAGAGGCGGTTGTCGTTGCCGAAAGCGAGGTGCGACAGGCGGTTCAATGGAGTCTGTTCGGCAGCATCCTGGGCGTTTTTCTGGCGCTTTTATTCGGCGTACTGCTCACGCGCAGCATCACCCGCCCCCTTGGCCGGGCCCTCGAAATGATACAGGATTTGGCCGCAGGTCGCCTCGGCAGACGCTTGAATCTCAAGCGTCAGGACGAAATCGGGCAGATGGCCCTGGCCATGGATGGATTTGCCGACAACCTGGAGAAGGAAGTGCTGGAGGCCTTTAAACGCCTGGCCGACGGTGATTTTACCTTTGAAGCGCAGGGACTGATCCGAGAGCCCCTGGCGCAGACCAACCACAGCCTTAACGCTCTGGTCGGCGAGCTTCAGCAGGTGGCCAACCAGATTGCCGGTGCCGGTGGCGAGGTGGCCGACGCCAGCCAGTCCCTGTCCCAGGGCGCCACCGAGCAGGCCAGTTCCCTGGAGGAGATCTCGGCATCGATGAACGAGATGGTCTCCCAGACGCGGCAAAGCGCCGAGAACGCAGGGCAGGCGAATCATCTCTCCGACGAGGCACAAAAAGCGGCCGAGCAAGGCAATCGAAAAATGGGTGATATGACACAGGCCATGGCCGAGATTTCCGAGGCCGGTCAAAGCATCTCTAAAATCATTAAAACCATCGAGGAAATCGCTTTTCAAACCAATCTGCTCGCGCTGAATGCCGCCGTCGAGGCGGCGCGCGCCGGTCAGCACGGCAAGGGATTTGCGGTGGTGGCCGAGGAGGTGCGCAATCTGGCGGCGCGTAGCGCCAAGGCCGCAGGAGAGACCGCCGAACTGATTGAAGGCACGGTGGAAAAAACCTCCCGTGGCACGCAAATTGCGAATGAGACCGCTCAGGCCCTCGACACGATCGTTGGGGGGGTTCGCAAAGTCACGGATCTGATCGGGGAAATCGCCACGGCGGCCAACGAGCAGGCCGAGGGTATCGGCCAGGTCAATTCCGGCCTCTCCCAGATTGATCAGGTAACGCAGCAGAATACCGCCAACGCCGAAGAGAGCGCGGCGGCCGCCGAGGAGCTTTCCGCCCAGGCCATGCAGCTCAAACAAATGCTGGCGCGTTTTCGTTTGAGCGCAGCCGTGCCGGATGTATCCGCGCCAAGTGAAAAAACTCAGCCTGCGGCTTTTGCCGCGCCGCAGGATGTCTGGCCGGCTGCACAACCCGCCGCCAAAACAACAGCCATCGCTCTCGACGACGATGAGTTCGGACGTTATTGACCAGGAGGCAACCACGTCGGCAATCCGACAACCTGAGGTGTCGGAACCTTGACTCAACCCCAGCTTAAAAAAGGAGGATCTCTTCATGCGACATCTGTTTATTTGTCTGGCGCTGCTCGGAGCCCTGGCCCTGAGTGGACCCGCGGCGGCATCCGAGGATCCGCCCGAAATCAACGCGGCGGATCTCAAGGCCCTGATGGACAAGGGCGAGGCCAAGGTCATTTTTCCTCTGAGTCTTATCGAATTCAACAGCCTGCACATTGCTGGTTCCGTGCATATCGAACTCGGCAATATCCCCGACCAGTTGCCGGCGGACAAGAACCAGACCCTGGTCTTTTACTGTCTGGGCCGAACCTGACTGGCCGCACCCGCAGCCGCCCGTCGGGCGGCCGAAGCTGGTTTCCAGAATGTTCACACTTTCCGTGACGGCCTGCCTGCCTGGATAGGAGCAGGCTATCCGGTCAATGCGCCCGAGCCCCTGCCACGCGTGGATATCCCCGTGCTGGTCTCCGCCGAAGTCAAGAGCGCCCTGGATTCGGGCGAAGACCTGGTTCTTTTGGATATCCGCATTCAGCAGGAGATTGACAAATATTATATCGACCATCCCAAGCGCATGGTGGTGCCCTTCAACAGCCTGCTTGAGCGGGTCGGCGAAATTCCTCAAGGCAAGAAGATCATCATCGTGGATGTCAACGGGCAGCGCGGGCCGACCGCCGGCCGCTTCCTGACCGCCCGTGGTTTTTCCGACGTGGCCTTTCTCAACGGCGGCATGCAGCGCTGGGTCGTAGAGGGCATGCCGACCAAGGCCGGCAATTAACCAGTGGGGCGCGGGGTGTGCCCCGCGCCCTTGCTTCAAACCTTTGCCTGTTGTTTAGGGAGACGCCATGCGCCTGATCGACAATCTGAAAATTTCGGCCAAACTTTTTGTGTCTTTCGGCGCAGTTTTGGCGCTTTTCCTGGGTTTCTCGCTGCTGAGCTACCTCAACGCCGAGCGTATCGGCGCCGAGGCGACGGTTCTCAAGGAAGAGCGTTTTACCCACGCCATCGCATCTCTGGAACTGGTCAATCGGGCCGACGGCGTGGCTAACTCCCTGGTTGCCGCGGCCGACGCGCAGCGCCAGGATTTGCTCAGACAGGCCGAGGAGCAGCTGGTGCACTACCAGGAAGCTCTGGCGCAGTTGCGCGAGTTGCACCTATCCCCAGCTCTGAATGGCGCTCTGGCCGCTTTGGACGCGAGTTTTCTCGCCATGTTCGAGGCGGGCAAAAGCATGGCCCGCTATGCCATCGCCCAGGACTTCATTGGCATGATGGAAGCGCGCCCCGCCTTTGCCGAGGCCCAGCAAGCCTTTGTCGCGCAGGCCGAGGAGCTCAAGCAGACGGGCTCCGCCGAGTTGCATTCCGGGCTTGAGGGCATCGATGCCCTGGCCGCGCAGACGGCACGCACCGGCCTGATCGTTTCGCTGTTCGCCCTGGTCTTTGCCGTATTGTTGGCCGTGCTTATCACGCGCAGCATCGCTCGGCCACTCAAAAGCACTCTGGCGATGCTTCATGAACTGGAGAAAGGGCATCTGGAGCATCGCCTCAAGATGGGCCGCAAGGATGAGATCGGCGACATGGGGCGTGGTCTCGACGCCTTCGCCGAAAGCCTTGAGACGGAAATCGTCGCCGCCATGGAATCCCTGGCCCAGGGTGATCTGACCTTCACCGCCCAACCGCGCGGGCAATCCGACCGCTTGCGCAATGCGCTGCAAACCGTGGCGCTTGACCTCAACAGTATTCTGCACGAGATCCGCAACGGTGCCGAGCAGATCACCAGCGGTTCCAATCAGGTCTCGTCCTCCAGCCAGTCGGTGTCTGATATGGCGACGCGTCAGGCCGGTGCCTTGCAGGAAATCGGCAGTTCCATCAACGAACTCGAATCCCAGACGCGGCTCAACGCGCAAAATTGCGGGCAGGTCAACCGGCTGGCCGCCGAGGCGCGCGACGCCGCCGCAGCCAGCAATGGGCATGTGGGCAAGATGGTCGGCACCATGAACGAGATTGCCGCCGCCGGGCAGAACATCTCCAAAATCATCCGCACTATCGACGAAATCGCTTTTCAAACCAACCTGCTGGCCCTCAACGCCGCGGTCGAGGCGGCGCGCGCCGGTCAGCACGGCAAGGGTTTTGCCGTGGTCGCCGAAGAGGTGCGCAACCTCGCGGCGCGCAGCGCCAAGGCCGCTCAGGAAACCAGCGAACTGATCACCTCGTCCATCGACAAGACGGGCGCGGGAGTCGAAGTCGCCGAACAGACCGCTACGGCTCTTAACGATCTTGCCGAGCGCATCGCCAAGGTCAGTAACTTGGTGGATGAAGTGACGGTGTCTTCGCGCGAACAAGCCGAGGGCATCAAGCAGATCACTCTCGGCGTGGATCAGGTCGACATCGCCGTGCAGCAAAACACCGCTAACGCCGAGGAAAGTGCGGCGGCCGCCGAGGAACTTTCGGCCCAGGCCGAGCAGCTCAAGCAGATGATCAGCCGCTTTCGCCTCGACAATGCGTCCGCGCCTCGCCCGGCGACGCCCGCCCCTGTCGCGCAACGATCCCTCGGCGCGCCGCAACCTGCGGTGCAATCCAAAAGGCAACCCGCCGCGCACGGCGGCGAGCACGTGCTGATGCGCTGGAGCGAGGATCTGAGCGTCGGCATCGAGCATCTCGATCGTCAGCATCAGCAGTTGGTGGCCATGGTCAACGAGATGTTCGCCGCCTTGAAAACCGGCCAGGGCGATAAGGTGCTGAGCGACATCCTTGACCGGCTGGTTAATTACACCCAGCGGCATTTCTTCGAGGAAGAACGCATGATGAAGTCCCACCAGTATCCGGACCAGGAGGCGCATAAGGCGGCTCATGCCCAGTTGGTGGCGCAGGTGGCGGATTTTCAGACAAAATTCAAGGCCGGCAAGGTCTCCGTGTCCAGCGATTTGTTCAACTTCCTTAAAGGCTGGCTGATCAATCATATCCAGGGTGAGGACAAAAAGTACGGCCCCTATTTCAACGGGCGCGGCGTTTACTAGCGAGTTTTTATCCGGAGTTTCCGGATGGACGTATTCGCTCCGGATGCGTATCTGCAAGCCGGTTAGAAAAACGGGCAGCCCTGCCTAAAAGAGCGGCAGGTTTTCCGGTCGCACGCACCTTCCCCCTGGATCCAAGGGGCTTTGTTCGTTGGCACGAACACTGCATAAGCTAAGGCATAGGCAAAATCCGCAATTTTCACCGGCAATGCCGCCGGCAACCAGGCAACGAAGCCCCAGGGACGAGATCTCTGGGGCTTTTCTTTTTAGAGAGGTGCACCATGGCGTTTCATTCTATGCAGATGCCGATCGAGAAGCCCATCGTCATCGACGACACCACTCTGCGCGATGGGGAACAGACCGCCGGGGTGGCCTTTTCCCTGGAGGAAAAAATAACCATCGCCCGCATGCTTGATGAAATCGGAGTGGGCGAACTCGAATGCGGCATCCCCGCAATGGGCGCGATCGAACAGGCAAGTGTGCGGGCTCTCGTCGATCTGGGGCTGAAGGCGCGGCTTATTACCTGGAACCGCGCCCTGGTCAGCGATATTCAGGCGTCTTTGGACTGCGGTATCCGCGCGGTGGACATCAGCCTGTCGGTGTCCGATATTCATATCACCCACAAGCTGCGCAAGACCCGCCAGTGGGTCAGGGAGCAGCTCAGGCGGGCACTGGATTTCTGTGCCAAGCACGATCTCTATGTGTCGGTGGGTGGTGAGGATTCCAGCCGTGCTGATCCGGACTTTCTCGTGGAGTTGATGCAGATCGCCAAAGAGATGGGTGCCGACCGTTTTCGTTTCTGCGATACTCTGGGAATCCTTGATCCCTTTTCCACCTACGAAAAGATCACCTACCTGCGCAGCCATGTGGATTTGGATCTGGAGGTGCATACGCACAACGACCTGGGCATGGCCACCGCCAATGCCATCGCCGGAGTCAGGGCCGGAGCGCGATTTGTCAACACCACGGTCAACGGCCTCGGCGAGCGGGCCGGAAACGCCGCTCTGGAAGAGGTTATCATGGGCCTTAAGTACGCTTGCGGCCTGGATCTCGGCCTGGATACGCGGCGCTTTGTGGATATCTCAAAATTCGTCGGTCGTGCCAGTTGCCGGCCGGTGCCCGAGTGGAAGGCGGTGGTGGGTGAACGCGTGTTTTCCCATGAGTCGGGTCTGCATGCCGATGGGGTGCTCAAGAATCCGCAAAATTATGAAGGGTTCGATCCTGGTGAAGTCGGTTTGGGGCGGCACTTGGTGCTGGGCAAGCATTCGGGCAGTCAGGCGCTGGTGCACCGGCTCAAAGAACTGGGCGTGGAATTAAGTCGTATTGAGGCCGTGGCACTGCTCGATCGGGTGCGCAGCATGTCCCAGCGCAACAAGCGCGCACTGACCGATAGTGAATTGCTCCTCCTGGCACGACGTCACGCCGAGGTGGCCTGATAGAAATTAAAGCCGTCATCGCCCTTCATGGCAGGGGCGGTCAGAGTGATGTCGCCGCACCCTGCGGAACTGTGGAATGTTACCGCTGAACAGTTACAATAAAATTACAATAAAAAAAGGGTCACGACCGTCCTGGTCGTGACCCTTGGCTATTTTTGGTTGCGGGGGCAGGATTTGAACCTGCGACCTTCGGGTTATGAGCCCGACGAGCTACCGAACTGCTCCACCCCGCGACAAGAGGGCGAACTATATTCTTTCCTGGGAGAGATGTCAAGGTTTTTTCCGAGGAATTTTTTGCTCCGGACGAGACGGGAAGATTGGTTGTCAGACGTTCTCGGAAGTGGTAGAAAATCTGAAGTTTATTCATCTCTTCACGGATTCTCGTCTGATATGACCAACCTTTTGATCGATCTTGACGCAGCGCTCGTCTTGCGGGAGCGTGGGGCGCTTTTCATCGATGCCCGTTCCCCCGCGGAGTTTGCCGAAGCGACGGTGCCAGGTGCCGTCAACCTGCCCCTGCTGTGCAATGAAGGCCGCGCACGGGTCGGTTTGGCGTACAAGCACCAGGGGCCTGGCGCCGCGCGCTTGCTCGCGGTAGATCTGGTGGCACCGCGCATTCCGCAACTGGTGCGCGCGGCCGCCGCAGCGCGCACCAGTGATTTTCGCAAAGTCGTGGTGTTCTGCTGGCGCGGCGGGGAGCGCAGCCGGGCTCTGGCGACTTTTCTGCGTCTCGCGGGTCTGCCTGCGCACCAGTTGCAGGGAGGCCACAAAGGCTTTCGCCGCTATGTGCGCGCGTTTTTCGAGCAGCGCCGCTGGGGGCGGTTGCTGGTGCTGCGTGGCTTGACAGGGGTGGGCAAAACCGGATTCCTGCGGCGTTTGCGCGAGCAGGGTCATCCGGTCATCGATCTTGAAGCCCTTGCCAGCCATCGCGGCAGTGCCTTCGGCGCCCTGGGATTGGCTGCGCAACCAACCCAGAAAATGTTTGAGAGCTTGCTCTGGGATGAATTGCGGCGTATCCCCGCGGATGGTTATGCTCTGGCCGAAGGGGAGAGTCGGCATATCGGCAGATGTCTTCTCCCCCCGAAGGTCTATCAGGCGCTGCAGGAGGAAACCTCTTTGTGGCTTAACGCATCCCTGGAGACGCGCGTGGAGCGCATCTTGCGCGACTATCCCGCGACCAGCGCCGATCGCGAAACTTTTCGCGAACCGATTGGCGCGCTGCGCCGGCGCCTGGGCGGCGAGGCGGTGCAGCGTCTTCTGGTGCTGCTCGAAGGTGAATGCTGGTCGACCCTGGTGCGTGAGTTGATGGTGCTTTACTACGATCCTCTCTATCGGCATACCCTGCCGGCACGGCGTATAGAAATCGACGTCGACGAAGAAGAGGCGGGCCTGGCGGGGATTGAAAAGGCTATCCCCTTGCTTCTCTCGGCCGGCCCTGCGGCCCGCACCGAGGCGTCCCTTTTTGCCTGATTTTCGATCTGCCGCGCGTCGGCTTTGTTTGCTACACTTGAAGGGGGCGAGGAGGCGACCATGGCTGAGAACCGAGCACAGATCCCGCCGCTTTTTCTCAATCGCTTCGCAGTGCAGGACAGTGATCCCTTCCGGCGCTATCTCAACCGGCTGGAGGTGGAGATCGGCCGTGAGGATTACCGTCACCTCAAGCGCGTCGATCTGGTGGAGCCGAGCCCGCCGGACGCGGCTTTCGCGGCGATGGAGGAGATTACCGAGCGGCTGCTTAAGACCACCCAGAACAATTACAACCGGCAGCTGTTGCTGCGCCAGGGTATCCGCGTCTACCTTGACCGCCATTTCTACCACGTCTGGTACCGGCTGAAGGGTCGATCCTTGCGCTTTTCTCCCCTGTGGCGTGAAAACGTCCTGCGCCGTTTCTTTGGGCGTCTGCTCTGTGAGGACAGCGGCTGGCATCCCGGCCCACCGCTATTGCCCGGGGCCGAGGCGCGGTTTCTGCCTGACGAGGCGGGCGGTGTGCTGCTGCTACGCCGTCCGCGGGCGGCAGCGTCCCTGCCCTTATTGACCGCCACGCACGGTCCCTATGACCCGCATACCTTCGAGGTCGCCCTCTATTTTCTGCATACGGGCAAAGCGCGCGCCGCCCTGATCAATCTGGGCTTTGCCGGCCGCGAACCGCTGACCGACGAAAACCTGGAAAAACTTAAAAAGTGGGGAGTTCCCCTCAACCCGAGCAATATTGATGTGATCTACCCCTATGTTGACAGCGCGGGGCATCCGTATTGCTACAAGCTGGAAAAGGGCTTTGCCCGCTATGCCGCACTGCTGGGGGGGGCGCGGCCCAAACTGGTGATTGATATTCATGGCTGCGTCGGCACCGACGCGCAGGACCACCGCTTGATCGTGGGGCTGGGCGGACTGCCGCCTTATCTGGCTCCGGCGGATATCGGTCGGGTCGAACAGCGCGGCGCGGTGCTGCATCTTTTCCCGCGCGCCGCTTATCGCGACGGCTTGGCGCTGCTGCGTGATCTCTCGGAAGAAATATACGTGCAATTCTGCGAAACGCCGCACCGGGCCTATCACTTTGCCGTGCTGGGGCGGCTGCAGCTCATCGGCCGCACCCTTGATCCGCATGCCGAAGTGCGCAGCTTGCTCGCGGGAGAGGAGCGCACCTTTTTGCCTGCCGAGAACATCCGCTGGTTGCCGGGGGCAGGCGGCAACGCCCTACAGCGCATGGAGGCGCGGCGTTTCGAGCCCGGTGCGGTGTGTCTGCATGTTGAAATTCCCACTGCGGTCAGGCGCAAGATGGCATTGCGTCTGGGGGAATTGGCGACGGCGGTCTCTCTTGAATCGAGTGGTCTGTGACCCGACCAATGAAGTTCCGCAGGCACCTGGTGCGCGGCTCTGAATTGTTGCCTTCTTGCTGTAACCCGGATCTCGCGGATCCAGATGAAAAATTGAGAAAAACAGTTAGAATGTATTTTCACATATCATGCGAGGGTGCCAATGGCGAAGCAGTTAAACTGTCTTAGGGTTCGACCGCCGCGCAAACTCCGGCCCGGAAAAGCCGCCCGGCTTAGATCCAGGGGCGTAAAATTGCGGCGACTCATCAAGAGTTATGAGTGCGGGCGATTGCAATGCGATCTGCGTCTCTCGCAGCAGGCGCTTGAGGATTATCAGCGCCGTTACCGTGAACTTTTCGACTTCGCTCCCATTGGATATCTCTCCCTCGATCACCACGCCTGCGCTGTCGAGTTTAATCCGGCCGCGGCCCGTCTGTTCGATCGACCGCGTGAATTTTTTCTCGACCGTCCCTTTCACGAGCATGTTCATCCGCGCTGGCGCAACCAGTTCAATGATCATCTGCGCCAGGTTTTCAACGGCTTGGAGTGCGCGCAAGAGATGGTGCTTCTGAAGCGCGACGGGACCCCCCTGGAAGTCCAGTTTCAAAGTATGCCGGAGGTCGCAGCCGATGGCCGTGTGATCGGTTGCCGCACGGCAGTGCAGGATCTCTCCGAGCACAGGCGCCAGGAGCAGGTCGTCGAGCGCACCTCCCGCGCCTATCAGGTGCAGGCGGCCTGCAACCGTGCTCTGCTCCAGGCCGGGTGCGAGGACGCTTTGTTTGCCGAGATTTGCCGCATCATCGTTGAAAAGGGCAATTTCGCCTTGGCCTGGGTCGGCCTGGTCGATGAGGGTGAGCGGCAGCGCATTCGGCCCGTGGCGGTTTACGGCGAGCATGCGGATTTTTTGCGCGGATTGAGCATCTCCTGGGGAAATCGCCGCAGTGGTCGTGGTCCGAGCGGGCGAGCCGTGCGTTTGCGCAAGCCGGTGGTCTGCGCGAGCATCGCCGAAGATTCTATCTTTGCATCCTATCGGCAAGAAGCGGCACGTCGGGGATTGGCCTCCTGCATTTCCCTGCCCTTGCTGACCGAAGAACGCTGCCTGGGTGTGCTTGGCATCTATGCGCGCGAGACGGGGGTTTTCAGTGAGGAAGAAGAGCGGTTGCTCATGGAGCTGGCGAATCAACTCGCCTTCGGTCTGATCGCTCTGCGCATGCGCACCGAGCATGGCGCGGCGCTTGAGCAGGTGCAGAAGCTGGCCTATTTCGACGCCCTGACCGGTTTGCCCAACCGGAGCATGTTTCTCGAACGTCTTGAGCAGGGACTCTCCCTGGCGCGGCGCGAAGATCGCCGGATGGGTCTGTTGTTTCTTGATCTCGATCGGTTCAAGGATATCAATGACACCCTCGGCCACGAGGGCGGAGATCAGTTACTCAAGGCGGTTGGCGAGCGCCTGCGTGGCTGCGTGCGCCAGAGTGACACGGTCGCGCGCCTGGGCGGCGACGAGTTCGTCATCATTCTGCACAGCATTTACGGCCAGGGCCAGGTCGAGCCCGTGGCTAAAAAAATTCTCGACGCCTTCACACAGCCTTTTCTCATCGGCAGCCGTGAGGTTTACAGCAGCACCAGCATCGGTATCGCCCTCCATCCCACGGATGGCGAAGATGTCGATACCCTGATTCGTCATGCTGATGCCGCCATGTATAATGCCAAGGCCGAAGGGCGTCAGATTTATCGCTTTTTTTCTCCGGAAATGAACCGTCGCATCCAGGCTAAATTGTTGCTTGAGCGCCATTTGCGCCTGGCTTGGGCCCGTGGCGAGACTTATATACACTACCAGCCTCAACTCGATCTTAAGAGTGGAATAGTGGTCGGCGTCGAGGCGCTCCTACGTTGGAACAGCCCGGTTTTGGGCAAAGTGGATCCCGTGCGTTTTATTCCTCTGGCGGAGGAAACCGGCATGATTCTGCCCCTCGGGGAATGGGTTCTGCGTCAGGCCTGCCGTCAGGTGCGCTCCTGGCACGATGCCGGCCATGGCGATCTGCGGGTGGCGGTGAACGTCTCCGGGCGGCAGTTTCGCCACCCCGACTTTATCGATCTGGTTGATACCATTCTTGCCGAGACCGGCCTTGATCCGACGCGCCTGGTGTTGGAGATGACCGAGAGTACGGTGATGGAAAAGACCGAAGAGGCGATCATGACCCTGACCGATCTTAAGATCAGGGGAATTGGTCTGGCCCTGGACGATTTCGGCACCGGCTACTCGAGCCTCAACCATCTGCGCTCGTTTCCCATCGATCAGATCAAGATCGACCGGTTCTTCCTCTCGGATCTCAACGGTCCCTACGGTCAGGCCGCGATCGTCGAGGCAATGATCGCCATGGCGCACAGCCTCGGCTTACGGGTGGTCGCCGAGGGGGTGGAGGAAAAGGCCCAGGTCGATTTTCTCATGGCGCGCCATTGCGATGAAGTCCAGGGTTTTTTCTGGGCGCATCCGTTGAAAGCCGAGGACTTGCCGGCCCTTTTACGGCCGGACTGTACATCTTTTGCGAAAGCGATCCTGCATTGAAATTAGCGATATCGAAGAAGGGCGAAGAAAATGATAGATCTTAAAGGGGCATTGGCGGCTCTGGAGGGCGACCGTGAGTTGTTGCAGGATTGTCTGGTGCTGCTGATGGAGGATCTGCCTTTGCGTTTCGAAGAAATGCGGGCGTGCCTAGCTGCCGCGGACCTGAACCAGGTCGGAAGAATCGCTCATACCGTCAAGGGCTCGGTGGCGGTGGTCGGCGCCGTGAGTTTGAAAAAAGCCGCCATCGATCTTGAGGCTGCCTGCGAGAAGGGCCAGGTTCTGGAAGCGCGCGAACGTTTTGCGGATCTGTGGCGGCAGTGGGAGGAGCTGTGCCGCTTTCTCAACGAGGAAAACTTTATTTGAAGCCGCCTGCCGACGGGCGTCTGCGAAAATATTCTTTCAACTGCCCCACTCGCCGCCGCCGACTTCTTCTTCCGCCTCTTCTTCCTGCAGTTCTTCTTCCAAGGCCTCTGCCGTTTTCGACAGGGGTGTCAGAGAGAGAAAGTGAAAGCCGCTGCCTTTGCGGTTTTCGATAATGGACACCGCGCCGCTGCGTTCGTGTTTGATTTCTTCGGCATTTTCGCCGATGTGCAGCACCACTCCCTCGCCCAGGCGGCCTTTGATGTTGATTTTTCCATTGGCGTGTTGCTCGGCAAATTTGCGCGCCTGAACGATTTTTTCACCGATTTCTGACTTGATCTGGTTGATCTCCTCCAGGCGCTTGGCCAATGCGAGAACTTTTTTCTTGTCCTCAGGCCCGAGGGATCTGTTGAGTTTGAGCTGTTGGCTGAGGATGGCCAGCTCATCATTGAGCTCGATGAACTCCATTTGTACTTCGTCGAGTTCTCGGGCCAGTTTAATCTGCACGTAATCGATGCCGCCGTAGAGGCGCGTCTTGATACCGCTGACAGCACCGACGTTTTTGGCTTCGATGCCGCCCAATGCGTAGGTTTCCCCGCCGAAGATGTTGCCGTTGGCGATGGTCAGGGTGCCTGAACAGTACACCCGCGAATTGCGGATTTCGTTTTTAACCAGGATGTCGCCTTCGCACTCCACCGTCACGTCATTGAGGTAGGTGACGACCAGATTGCCGCCGCAGGTGAGGGTGCCGCGTCCCTGACCGGCCATGCCGCCCAGGGCGATGTCGCCGCCGCAGGAGATGTGACACATGCCCACGTTGCCGTTGATCTGAATGCCCTTGACAGCGTGAATGTCGAAATCGTCGAGTACGTCGCCGCGTACCTGCACAAAGCCGCGAAAATCGATATTCCCCACTGCGAGATCCACATCGCCCTGCACCAGATATTCCTCGGTGACGGAGACGGTCTTGCCGTCGAAGAGCACCCGTCCCTCCATGTCGGCCAGCACCTTGTCGCCCTCGGCGCGCGCGCCGGCGCCAACGTTGAGTTTGAGAGGTTTGCCCGGCACCGCGGGCAGGACGTCGCCGCGTACCGTATAGCCTTCCTCGCCCAGTTCCGGGGGGCGCAGGATCCCGATTTCCTGATCCGGGGTCACGTTGGAGAAGAAATTCAGGGTGCGGAAATCGATGGTGCCGTCTTCGGCTTCGGCGTAGTCGGGAAGATCGGAGGAGGTTTTGACGAACAGTTCCAGATAACCGTCCGGGCCGGGTGCGGGCTGTACACCTTCGGCCAACAAAAAGTTGTTGGCGGTTTTACCTTTGGCCAGAGTGCGGCACATGGCCTGGATCTGTCCGTTGTCGATGCCCTGTGTTATCCCGTGGGCGGCCAGAAGTTCCGCGATTTCTTCTTTGGTGACTTGTCCCTCTTTGCTCTTCGGGGTGATTGAGCAGCGGCATTCGTGGGCGTTTTTCAGCAGTTCGAGACGCAGAGCGTGGCGCTCGATGTCTTCCTCGAAGAGAATTTCCGGCTGATTGCTTTGTTTGTCCGCTACGGCGCTTGGGGCCTCGCCCATGGGTCAACCTCCCATCCATCTGACAGCGACTTCTTAAAGAAGTGAAAAATTTTTTATGAAGCAATTCTTTTTATTCTATCGAGGGATGCTGTCCAAGTCAAATATTTTTGTTACTATTCAGGCGCATCGTTCGAGAGCACCGCAGGGTGCCGCGGTTGAGCGCTGCGGCAAATGTTTGAGCCGCAGGTGAGTTTTTGCCGCACGCGATGCCGCCGCACCCTGGGGTGCCTGAGAAACAGTTCCATAATTTTAATCGTGGACAGTACAGAAAAGGGGCGGAAGGCATAGCTTTCCGCCCCTGAAGCGAGGGAATTTGCCAGAGAGAGGTCAGGGGCGTTTCAGGACTAGGCGGATGGTCCGGGTCAGTTGCAAGCCGACCAGCAGGGAGCAGTATGCGAGAAAGCAGGTCAGTAGGACAAAAAACAAGCTTCCCGGACCCTGAATCTGGCCCGATGCGGCAAAGGACGCGCTGCTGCTGATAAGAAGAAAACTCAGGACTGCCGATATTTCTAGAAATTTCTTCATGAGATTTGCCTCCGTGGAGCGAATATCTGAGTGCCTCGAATGATGCGATGGCCGGCAAATGCATCATTCGCATAGAGGAGTTTTGCAGGGATCGTACCATCGGGGGGAGTTGCTGTTCTCTTGTGTATGTGTCGGGAATGTAAAGGATTTCTTTTGTGGCTTGGGGGGCTGTGCGAATGCTTGGACATTTTGTCCCTGGCTTTGGGACAGAATGTCTCAGGGGGGGCGCCTCAGAATGGGGTGTCAGCGGCCTGGCGACAGGAAAAAGTCGCGCTCTTTTTCAAACAGGGCAGCAATTTCCTGCTCGAAAATTTCAAGGAGATCATCCGAGAGCCTGAGGTAAATGGCCCCGGGAGCACTTGCCAGGTCGAGGTCGGGCAAGGGGGCTTCCTGACCGATGCCTAGCCGCCGGCAGACCCGGCCCGCGACATTGACAATGGCAACCTGGTGCCAGGTCTGCGGGTCGGCTTCTTCGTCGAGGCGCAGATCGTGATGATGGAGGGCGCTTTGCACCAAGACCGGCGCCAGATTCCAGTTGTCGAGTACGGCGGCGCCCACCAGTTCATGAGAAAAGGCGAAAAAAGCACGTTCGAGATCGATCAGGCCTTCTTCGGCGGTGGGCGCCATATCGAGAACGCGCTGGTAGGTTTCCTTGTCGTGATTGCTCATGACCACTTTGCCGATATGGCGAAACAGGCCGGCGATGAAGGTTTCCTCGGGATCGGCCTGCCCGAGGCGCCGGGCGATGATGCGCGCGGCGATGGCGCAACCGATGGAGTCTTCCCACAGCATGCGCTCAAGGCGGCCGAAGGATTTGTTGATGCCGCGCAGGCTGGTTTCAAGAACCAGGGTGCGGAGAATATTTTCGCCCAACACCACGATGGCTCCTTCCAGGGTCGTGACCCGCTTCTGGCGCCCGTAGATGGGAGAATTTGCGATGCGCAGAATGCGTCCGGAAACGGCCGCGTCGTGGGAAATGGCTTTGGCCAGGAGTTTCGCCGAGCAGTAAGGGTTCTTGAGCAAATCCAGAACCTTTATGGCGACGGCGGGCATCGGGGGAAGATCCCCGAGATGTTTGACAATAGTTTTATAGTCGTTGAACATGGGCGCCGTTAATCTTTGCTGAGGAGGCGGCAGGGCATTCAATCGCAAGCGAGTCGCGGCCGAGGCTGCACAGGTCGGCCCATCTTAATCGTTCTTATGTGGGAATTTCAATGAGTTTAATTATCGGCAGTCGATTTTGGTGTCGCGTCTTTCACCCGCCGAGGTAACGATAGAGAATGTCTTGCCACCAGCGCGAATTGATGCGGAGCAATATTTCCTGGTTGAGAGGTTTGCGCAGCTCACTGTCGCGGGGCAAGGCAATGGAATAATCCTGGCGTTCAAAGGTTGCGGGCAGAACGCGGATATTCCCGGAAAATTGCGTGTTGGTTAAATGTTGCAGCAGGGGCGCGTCGTAGACGCAGGCATCGGCCCGGCCGTCGGCTACCGCTTGCAGGGCCTCGGACAATGTGGCAAAGGGGTGAAATCCGATATGGTTGCGGCTCAGGTAAGCGGCGCTGGTGGAGCCGGAAACACTGGTTACGCGTGCCCGATGCAGCTCTTCAGGGCCACTGATGGATCCGCTCAGTTGCGAAACCGTCAACGCCGAGGTAATGGCTGCGGTAAAGCTGGAAATGATGATGATCGCACCGAACATCCACACCAGCGCCACCAGACGCCCGCCCAGAGTCACGGGCGCCTTGTCGCCGTAGCCGACGGTGGTCATGGTGACGGCAGCCCACCAGAAGCCCGCACCGATGCCCTGCAGGCTGCTGCCCCCGAATTGCGCGGAATTGCGGCGGCGCTCGCACAGCCAGGTTAACAATCCGAAGCCCAGCAGCACCAGCGCGAGGACGCTGACCACCTGAAAAAACTCGCGCGAAAGAAATGCGCGGGCCACTCCTAGCCACTGGGTTCTTTCCGTGGTGGGTACGGCAATGGCCAGCCCGGTGGTGTAGAACGGGTGGGTAAAATCCAGATGGCGTTCCCGCTCGGCGGTGACGGTGATGGCAGCCACCGCCGCGTCAAAACGCTGCCGCCCTGTTCCGTCAAGCATGTCCGCAAGGCTGGTGTCGTAGAATTCAAACTTCAAGTTCAGATCTTCGGCGGCGGCGCGCCACAGGTCGATACTGATGCCGCGCCAGTGACCCTCGGCGTCGCGCATGGCAAAGGGTGGCACCTCACGGGTGGCGACACGCAGCACCTCTTCGTCGGGCGTGGTTGCCGCCGCGGCCGCACCACTGAACAGAAGGCCGAAAGGGCAGATAAACAGCGCCAGGATCAGCGCCCTGTTTCGCCACCGATTGAGTTCTGAGGTCTTCTTTGTCGAAAGTCCGTGTGCCGCGACAGGGATCGCGCCGCGGCGCCTGTGAGGATTCAAGTTCAAAACGGCCTGCGACTTTTTTCAGGTTTGTACTCGCCTTCAAAGGGTTTCATGACGAGGTGCATTTCCTCGATGAACTCTCCGTCGGTGATTTTCAGCGGTTGCGGCGCGTCGCCGCCATGCAGACCATAAAGTTCGCCCGGTCGGGGCATGTCCCAGGCATGCACACGCGCGGCCAGGTAGTAGGTGCCGCCCTGGGGCAGATAGAGAACGAAGCGGCCTTCCTGATCCGCCAGGGTCGAGGCGAAATCGGGCGCGCGTTTGACATCCTCGTCGAGGTAGGCTATGGCAAAGCTGCCCGCGACGGGTTGGCCCTTGGTATCCGTGAGTTTGCCGCGGATGCCGGTGTCGGTGCGCACTTCTCCGACCGATCTTTTGAACAGCATGGGCGCCTTGATGGTAACCACCGGCAGGTCGACCAGGGACATCTTGCCGGGGCGAACCTCGGTGGTAATGCGCTGGTGTTCCGAATAGTAGTCGCCGGGCGAGAGGGGACCAGCGGGTTGGCCGCTCTGGCGTTTGCGCGCGACGACGTAATAAGTTCCCGGCTGGATGTTGTCTATCTGGTAGCGGCCTTGGTCGTCGCTCGGGCCGGAGATGTATTGGGGCGGACCGAGCAGGTTGCTGAAGGCCCCAGGGTAGAGGCTGACATAGGCGTCGCTTAGAGGGGCGCCCTTTTCCCCGAGGGTAACCTGGCCTGTGACCCCGGTCTTCCCATCCTGCTCGACATAACGGGCCAGATGGCGGGTATCTGTGGCGGGCGTTCCAGGTGCGCAGGCATTGAGCAGCAAAAAGACCAACCCGGCCACCAGCGGCTGCAGCAGCGTCAAGCGTTTCATTTCCGGCCTCCTGAACCTGATGAAGAAGAGATTTGTAACCGTTGAGCAGGCGCCGCAGGGTGCGGCGGCATCGCGTGTGGCAAAAACTCACCTGCGGCTCAAACATTTGCCGCAGCACTCAACCGCCGCATCCTGCGGCAGTGTCGGTCCTCGCAGCAGAATAGTTACAGAGATTTTTTAAGCACACATATAGGCCCTCAAAGATTTTACTCGTAGAGCCTGAAAAGTCAAAAGACCTTGTTAATAAAGGTTGATAGGCTCTGCGGGATGATCCTTGGCGGGTGCGCCGGGGTTGAATTGCACGGGATTTCGATTAAAGTCATGGGCGAAGCTGCGGAGCGCGGATGCCGCAGCGACAATATTGCTGAAATCTGCTGATGGAAAGGGTGAAATGATGGAATTCAAAGTGAAAAAAGCCGACCTGCTGAAGCGCAAGGCAGCGGTACTGGTGGTCGGTGTTTTCGAAGACAAGCTCAAGGGTGGTTTTTTGAAGAAGCTCGATGAAGCCCTGGGCGGACTTTTGCAGCAAGCGATTCGCGCGGGCGAATTCCGCGGCGAATTCAAGGAAACACTGTTGATGAGCACCGCCGGCCGCCTGCCCGCGCAGCGGGTGCTGGCCGTGGGACTGGGGCGCGCGACGGACTGCGATCTGGATCGATTGCGCAAGGCCGCCGCGGTGGCGGCTGAGCTGCTCCAGCGGCGCCGTATCACGGAATTGGCTACTAATCTGGTGCAAGTCGGGGTCAAGGGCGCCGGCCATTCCGATGTGGCGCAGGCGGTTACCGAAGGTTTTCTGCTCGGGGCTTACCGCTTTGATCGTTACCGTACCGAGCAGCGCGACAAGTTGCCGCCGGCGCTGGCCGAGGTCTGCTATCTGGTTGATGAATCCGCCGTCGTGTCCGCCGTCGAAGCGGGGGTGGCGGTGGCCCGGGCGGTAGGCACCGGGGTTTATCTGGCTCGCGACCTGGTCAACGAGCCGGGCAATGTCAAGTCGCCGCGCTATCTGGCGGAGCAGGCACAAGCCGTGGCGCGGGAGCAGGGCTTTGTCTGCACCCTCATTGAACGCGAGGAACTGGAGAAGCAGGGCTTTGGCGCCCTGCTCGGCGTTGCTCGCGGCAGCGTGCGCGAACCCTGTCTGATCGTGCTTGAATATCAGGGTGGCAAAAAAGAAGAAAAACCTGTTGCGCTGGTCGGCAAGGGGGTGGTTTTTGACGCCGGGGGTATATCTCTTAAGCCGGCTGAAAAGATGGACGAAATGAAAATGGACATGGCCGGCGCGGCGGCGGTGATTGGCACCTTCAGGGCCGCGGCACAGGCCCGCCTGCCCGTCAACCTGGTCGGCGTGATTCCCGCGGTGGAAAACCTGCCGTCCGGTACCGCCATGCGCCCCGGCGATATCCTGACTTCCCTGTCGGGGCGCACCATCGAAGTGCTCAATACCGATGCCGAGGGACGGTTGATTCTGGCCGATGCGCTGACCTACGTTAAACGCTTTGAACCGCGTGTGGTCGTTGATCTGGCGACTCTGACCGGCGCCTGCATCATTGCCCTGGGCCATCATGCGGCTGCTGTTCTCGGTAGCGACGAGGAACTTATTACCCGTCTGTTGGCCGCGGGGCGCGACAGCGGCGAGAAGCTCTGGCAACTGCCCCTGTGGGACGAATATGCGGCGCAGATCAAAAGCGAAATCGCCGATGTCAAGAACCTCGGCGGACGACCCGCGGGGACCATTACCGCTGCTGCCTTTCTGCACAAATTCGCCGATGGCCTCAACTGGGCGCATCTTGATATCGCCGGCACCGCATGGGAAGAAAAGGGCGAGCCCTGGGTCGCCAAGGGCGCAAGCGGTTTCGGTGTGCGGTTGTTGATGAGATTTCTGCAAAAGGAGTCGGAGGGCTAATCTGTTCAGCCTGCGCCGCAGGTCGCAGCGGCATCGCCTGCGGCGCAATGGGGCCTTGTATCTGAATCGTCCCTCGGGATTGAAGTAAGAGTGAGTTCTGCTAAAATGTAGCGCAGAGAGCCGGGGTACGGACATTGTGGGGTTTTGGGTCCGGGAACCACGGCAAGGCGGTAACAGAAGGAGATGGGCTTGCTCCGTTATTGTGCATGGTGCGACAGTTTTCTGGGAGTCAAAGCCGGAAAGGGACATCAGGTGCGAGAAGATCGCAGTGAAGTCGACACGGCGGCCATCTGCCCGCCGTGTTTCGCTAAATTGGCCGAGGAGATATCTCTCCCGGTCGAGATGGAAGGCGATTCACGTATCTGATGCCTGTAACGGACATGTCTTGCCATCCACTGTTTCCGGGAACCCGGAGGGGGTCTTCTTTTTTCTTTTCTTTTTAAGTAGTTGCTCAGTCTGCACCGCAGGCCGCGGCGGCATCGCTTGCGCTGAAACCTCGCCTGTGGCTCAAACATTCAGCGCGGTACGCAACCGCCAAGGCCTGTGACGTGTTGGGCATTGCTGCTGAATAGTTGCCTTTTTGCTTGTCCTTTGCAGACAATTCATATCAGGCGATCATTTTTTGATATCGACAGGAGGCTTTCCTCCGGGTTGATCGCCGCCGGGGGAACCATAGCGCTTATGCAGGGAGAGGGAGTAATGGAACAGGAACAGGGAAAGGTGAAGTGGTTCAATGAAACCAAAGGTTTCGGGTTCATTGAGCAGGACAGTGGTCCGGATGTGTTCGTGCATTACAGTGCGATACAGATGGATGGTTTCAAGACCCTGGTCGAGGGGGACGCGGTGATTTTCAGCGTCATTCAGGGTCCCAAGGGGCTTCAGGCGCAAAATGTGATGAGAGCCTAGTTTGCTTCGATTGCCTCTAGGGATCTGTCTTGTCCGCTTCAGGCTCCGCTTTCGGGCGGAGCCTTTTTCGTCGCCCTCCACATCAGCCCCCCTTTGACTCCCCAGGCGGCCGCTTTGCCGCCCGGCTTTGGTCTTGACATCCCCCCCTCCTGTTGCTAGTGTACCAGCTTCGGTAAACTCGCTGGATACGGTGTGTTTACGGCCATTTCGGGGGATGGGAGAGGTAATGAAAATCCTGGTTTCCGACAAGCTCTCCGCGGAGGGTTTGCGCATCTTCGAGGAAACCGAAGGCATCGAGGTGGATTATCTCCCCGGCGCCGAACGCCAGGAGCTTCTGCAGCATGTGGCGCAGGCCGATGCTCTGGTGGTGCGGGCCGGCACCCAGGTGGATGCTGAACTTTTCGATGCCGCGCCCCGCTTGAGGGTCATCGGCCGTGCCGGAATCGGTGTTGAAAACGTGGACCTGGCTGCCGCCAATCACAAAGGGGTGGTGGTCATGAATACCCCTTTCGGTAGCGCCATTACTTCCGCCGAGCACACCCTGGCCATGCTCATGGCCCTGGCCCGCAACATCCCCGCAGCCGATAAGGCCGTCAAGGATGGCATTTGGTCCAAGACCGATTCCCCCGGCGTGGAGATCTCCGGAAAAATTCTGGGAGTCGTCGGCGCCGGCAAGATCGGGCGCTTGGTGATTGAACGGGCCCTTGGGTTGAAGATGCGGGTTCTGGTGCACGACCCCTATCTGAGCTCTGAGATGGTTCACCAGTTGGGCGCCGAGCCGGTTGATTTTTCCAAAATCCTGGCGCGCAGCGATTTTATCACCTTGCACGTTCCTCTGAATTCCGAAACCTTTCAGTTGCTTGACGAAAACGCCCTGGGTCGGGTCAAGCCGGGTTGTCGGATCATTAATTGCGCCCAGGGCGGGCTGGTCGACGAGGCCGCCCTGGCTCGGGCCATCGGCACCGGACGCGTGGCCGGTGCCGCCCTCGACGTGTTTGCCAAAGAGCCCCCCGATCCCGAGAACCCGCTGCTCCAACTTGATCAGGTGATCTGTACGCCGCATCTGCGTACATCTTCCGTCGATGCGCAGATCAATGTCTCGCTGCAGGTGGCTCATCAGGTGGTTGATTTTCTGCTGCGCGGAGTGATCGTCAACGCCCTCAACGTACCCTGTGTCAGCGCCGAATTGCTGCCGGTGATGCGCCCTTATTTTGAACTGGCGGAAAAACTCGGTGCTTTTCAGGCGCAGCTCAATCCCCGTGGTCTGAAGCGGGTGACCATCGAATATGCCGGAGATATCGTCGATTTTCCCACCGCGCCCATGACCATGGCGCTGCTCAAAGGGCTCATGGGCCCTTTGCTCGGCGAAGTGGTCAATTACGTCAACGCGCCTCATCTGGCTCGGGAGCGGGGCATCGCCGTGGTTGAGGTCAGCAATCCCTCGGCCGAAGGCTACTCCAACCTGATCCGACTCACCGTGGACGCCGGCGAAACCCGGCGGGTGGTGGCCGGGGCGCTGTTCGACGGCCGCGACATGCGTATCGTGCGTATCGACGATCACCAGCTGGAGGCCATGCCCCAAGGCCATATTCTGGTGCTGCTCAATGTTGATCGTCCCGGCGTCATCGGTTTTATCGGCCAGATACTTGCCGAGGCCGAAATCAATATCGCCATGATGAATCTGTCTCGCCGTACCAAAAGGGGCGGTGAGGCGGTATCCCTTATAACTGTCGACAGCCCGGTGCCCGAATCCGTGCTGGCTCGATTGCTTGGCCATGAGAGTATTCTTTCGGCTGTGCAGGTCGAGTTGTAAATCGGCGACCGGATTGTCTTGAAAGGATTTTGCGCGTCCATGAAGCTACCATCCGCCGTTCCTGAAAATATGCTCCCCCGGGGGGTTAAGGACTTTCTCCCGGTCAAGGCGGCCAAGATCGAATATCTCAAGCATACCCTGCTTGATGTCTTCGCGCAGTGGGGTTTCAGGCCCGTCATGCCGCCCTCACTGGAATACCTGCATGTTCTGGAAAAGGCATTGGGAGCCGGATTGCGTGAGCGCACCTTCCGTTTCGACGATCGCCAGGGCGGTCATTTGGTGGCGATTCCTCCGGATATCACGCCGCAGGTCGCCCGTATCGTTGCGACCCGCATGCGTGATTTTCCCCTGCCCCTGCGGTTGTGCTATGCGGGGCGGGTCATGCGTCATGCCGAGCAGCAGACCGGCAAGGACCGCGAGATACTACAGGCCGGCGCGGAGTTGATCGGATTGCAGAGTCCCGAGGCCGATGCGGAAATGATCGCCATGGCGGTGGAAGGTCTCAACGCTCTCGGTGCCCGCAAATTTACCGTGGATATCGGACAGGTGGAGTTTTTCCGCGGAGTCATGGAGGGGCTTTCCCTGTCGGGAAACCTCGCGCAAGATGTCGAGAACGCCATTGGCCACAAGGATTCCTCGGGCCTGCAGGCATTGCTGGCCGAGGCGCCGATTTCCGCCCAGGCGCGGGAGGAAATCAGCATTCTGCCGCGCCTGTTCGGTGGGCGCGAGGTACTGGACCGCGCCGCCTCCGTGGTGCGCAACGAGCGCTCCCGGCGTGCGCTGGACAACTTGGCGCGGGTTCTTGATATCCTCGCCGTGTACGGGGTTGAGGATCATGTCACCATTGACCTCGGCGAGATTCGCGGACTCGATTATCACACAGGTGTGACCTTTCAGGGGTTCCTGCCGGGACTCGGCCGCGCGGTCTGCTCGGGAGGGCGTTACGACAACCTGACGGCGCGGTATGGCTTTCCCGCTCCTGCCACGGGCTTTGCTTTCAACATTCTCAATCTGCTCTTCGCCCTGGAGGGCGAACTCGATGAGCGGACCCGACGCAGCACCGATGTGCTGATTTTTCAGTCGGGAGACGACAAGGTTCTTGCGCAACGCTTGGCGCGCCTGCTACGAGCCGCGGGCTTTTCTGCCGCCCGCGACATCTACCCGCGCGAACTCGATGAAACCCTGGAGTATGCCCGCAAGATGAGTTTTCGCTTTGTCATGACTCTCGGTCGTGAAGGTGAAGATGTTCGGATCATCCGCACGGCGGACGGCATCAGTCTCCAGGCCGATCTACAGGATATTCTGGCGGGTGATTTTGCTTTTCTGACCGATTGAATAGAAAGAAGGATACCTTTATGGCAAATGTAATTATCGTCGGCGCCCAGTGGGGTGACGAAGGCAAGGGAAAGGTCGTTGACATCTACACCGAATATGCCGGCGACGTGGTTCGTTTTCAAGGCGGCAACAATGCCGGACATACCCTGGTCGTTGGCAAGGAAAAAACCGTCCTGCACCTCATCCCCTCGGGAATTCTGCACGAGGGCAAACGCTGCATCATCGCCAACGGCGTGGTCCTTGATCCCAAAGTCTTTCTCGAGGAAATCGATCGGCTCAAGGCGCGTGGTTATCTCAAGGACGATCGGCAACTGGTGGTCGACGGCAATACGCACATTATCATGCCCTACCATGTGGCGATCGACAAGGCGCGCGAAAGCGGCGCAGGGCGCAAGATCGGCACGACCGGTCGCGGCATCGGTCCGACCTACGAGGATAAGATCGGCCGGCGAGGCATCCGTTTCGCCGATCTGGTCCAGCCTGAGGTTTTTGCCCGCAAGGTGCGTGAACAGTTGCCCGAAAAGAATTTTCTTCTGGAAAAATTTCTCGGACAGCCGCCTCTTTCCGAAGAGGCCATTATTGCCGAATACACAGCTTACGGCGAACGCCTGAAGCAATATTTGGGCAGCGCCTCGGTGCTGGTAAACGCAAGCGTTCGTGCCGGCCGCAATGTCCTCTTCGAGGGTGCCCAGGGCAGCCTGCTCGATATCGATCACGGCACCTATCCCTATGTCACCTCATCCTCGACCATTGCCGGCGGCGCCTGCACCGGTGCCGGCATCGGCCCGCGCTTTATCGACGAAGTCATCGGCATTTCCAAAGCCTATGTGACGCGGGTCGGGGAAGGTCCTTTTCCCACCGAGCTCAATGATGAAATGGGTGATCGCCTGCGCCGGATCGGGCAGGAGTTCGGCGCTACCACCGGACGGCCGCGACGCACCGGCTGGCTTGACGCCGTGGCACTGCGGGAAGCGGTGCGCCTCAACGGCATGACCGGACTGGCCATTACCAAGATGGATGTGCTCAACGAGCTGGAAACCATTAAGATCTGTACTGCCTACAGCTGCCAGGGAGAATTGCTGACGGATTATCCCCATGACCTCGAGGTCCTCGCCAAGTGCCAGCCGGTTTACGAGGAATTCGAAGGTTGGCAGCAGGATACCTGTGACCTGAGTCGCCTCGAAGACTTCCCGCCGCAGGCGCGCAGCTACCTCAAAAAGATCGAAGAGCTGTGCGGCTGTCCGGTGGTGCTGGTTTCGGTGGGGCCGCGGCGCGACCAGACCATCCAGTTGAAAAACCCCTTCGACGGGGCCTGACCTTCCGGAAAATTCGCGGGAGCGGCAGAAAAAACGAAAAAAGCAAAAAAAGTAAAAAAAAAGTTGACGCGCACAATCGGTTCATATATAACAGGCTTCCGTTGCGCGAGCCGCTAGCTCAGTTGGTAGAGCATCTGACTTTTAATCAGATGGTCGTAGGTTCGACTCCTACGCGGCTCACCACTCAGTCCCCATCGTCTAGCCCGGCCCAGGACACCGGCCTTTCACGTCGGCGACGGGGGTTCGAATCCCCCTGGGGACGCCAACATTAACAGCCCCGTTGCCCCTTCGGCGACGGGGCTGTTTCCGTTTGGAAATGTGCCGAAATCTAAGTTATGAGCGAATCTGAGAATTTTGTCGATATTTTCACCGATGGTGCCTGCTCGGGCAACCCCGGACCCGGTGGCTGGGGCGCGGTGCTGCGCTACAATGGCCATGAGAAGGAACTTTCGGGTTACGCGGCGCAAACCACCAACAATCGCATGGAGCTGACTGCGGCCATCGAGGCTCTGGCGGCCCTGAAGCGGCCTTGCCGAGTGCGTCTGACCACGGATTCGGAATACGTCAAAAAGGGCATCACCGAGTGGTCGCCGGCCTGGATCCGGCGCGGTTGGAAGAACTCGCAAAAAAAGGATGTTGCCAACCGCGACCTGTGGGAGCCGCTGCTGGCTCTGTGCGCCAAGCATCAGGTGGAATGGCATTGGGTGCGTGGTCACACCGGCCACCCGGAAAATGAGCGCTGCGATGAACTGGCGCGCCGGGCCATAGCCGAGGCAAGCGCGCGCTGAAATCCGACCCCGCTGGACACCCCCCGATCTTGTGCTATCATCTCTTCTATACAGCCCCCTGACCCGTTCAGCGGGGCTGTTTTTGCCTTCGGCGCCGTTTCCCTCACGCTGCGCCTCCCGCACTGACTTTCTTTTTCGGTGGAATCCTCATGCCTCTGATTCTGGCCGCATCCGCTGTCGCCCTTTCCCCGCCAACCGGGGATCTGCCCCCCGCCGCCGAATCCTTGGCGGCTCTGGGGCTTTATGCGCTGTTGGCGGTGCTTCTCGTCGCCTTTCTCATGGGCTTGTCTTGGCTGCTTGGGCACAGGACGCACAGTTCTCTGAAGCAAGCGCCCTATGAATCAGGGGTGGCACCGACCGGCGGTGCGTATCTGCGCGCGCCCGCACCTTTTTTCCTGGTGGCCATCTTCTTCATCATTTTTGCCGTCGATGCGGTGTTCATTCTCTCCTGGGCGGTGGCCTGGGATATTCTCGGCTGGGCGGGGCTCGCACAGGTCGGCTTTTTCATCGCCATAGTGCTTCTGGGCCTGGTGCATCTGTGGAAAACCGGGGGGCTTGACTGGCACCCTAGCGCACAGGGGCGTATGCGTGGCAGGGGAGGCGGAGAGTGAGGGAGGAACTGCCCGACAACATCTGGCTCGCCAATCTCGATGAGGCGGTCAACTGGGCGCGCAGCAACAGCCTGTGGCCCATGTTTTTCGGCTTGTCCTGCTGTTTCGTTGAAATGATGACGAGCATGACGCCGCGTCACGATCTGGCGCGCTTCGGTGCCGAGGTGTTGCGTGGCAGCCCGCGGCAGGCCGACCTGATGGTGATCTCCGGTACGCCATTTAAAAAAATGGGCCCGACCATCCTGCGCCTCTACGAGCAGATGGCCAATCCCAAATGGGTCATGTCCATGGGCAGTTGCGCCAACTCGGGCGGCATGTACGACTGCTACAGCGTCATCCAGGGCGTCAACCAGATTCTGCCGGTGGATGTCTATGTTCCCGGCTGCCCGCCGCGCCCCGAAGCATTCATCGAGGGGCTGATGAGGTTGCAGGAAAAGATCCGCCGCGAGGAGCGCCCGACACGCAGCATCCTCGGCCTCAAGGGCGGCAGCGAAGGGACCACCCGCCCGGTGCTGGTCGACGGGCTGAGCAAAAGCCGCGATCCGCGCGGTCCCGGCTACGGTAACAGCGCGGTGCGCGGCACCTCCATGCAGTCCCCGCGTTTCTGGCAGAGTCGCTCCTCTCTCATGTGGCGGCCGCCGCAACCGCGGGTGGCGTTCGCGCCGGGCACCTCCGATGTGTGCCGCGCGGTTCATGAACGTTTCGGGGCGCGGGTGCGCATTGACGAGGCGGCGGCGGATATGCCGACCTTTGTCGCCGCGCCCGAGGTCGCGCTTTCTTTGCTGGGTTTTCTCAAACAGGAGGCGCCAACCCGTTTCCAACGTCTGGAGGATCTCAGCGCCGTTGACGAGAGCGCGCGCAAGCTTCCCCCGCAAGAGCGCTTCACCCTGGTTTATCATCTTCTGAGCTTTGATAAGCCCGGCTATGCACGGGTCAAGGTGCCGGTGAAAGAGGGCGTCGAAGTTCCTTCCCTGACTCCTCTGTGGTCTTCGGCCAACTGGTATGAGCGCGAAGTGTTCGACATGTTCGGTGTGCGCTTTGCCGGCCACCCCAACCTCCATCGCATCCTCATGCCGACCTCCTGGGTGGGGCACCCCCTGCGCAAAGAGCATCCCGCCCGTGGTACGGACATGCCGGCCTACACGGCCGCGACCGCGGCAACCATGATTCCAGCCGACGCAACGGAGTTCTTCAAGGGACGCCGCCTCGCCGATGACGAGCAGACCATGCTGCTCAACCTGGGCCCCCAGCATACCGGCACCCACGGCGTGCTGCGGCTGATTCTCAAGCTCGCCGGAGAAGAGCTGCGGGATGTCGATGCCGATATCGGCTATCACCACCGCGCTGCCGAAAAAATCGGCGAGCGCCAGCACTGGAACCAGTTTATTCCCTACACCGACCGCATCGACTACCTCTCCGGGGCCATGAATAACCTGGCCTATCTCTATCCTCTGGAAACTCTGCTCGGTGTCGAAGTCCCCGAGCGTGCCCAGTACATCCGCGTTCTTTTATGCGAACTGTTCCGCATTGCCAATCACCTGGTGTGGCTCGGCACCTTCGCCCATGACGTCGGCGCCATGACCCCGGTGTTCTACGCCTTCGAATCGCGAGAGAAAATCTTCGACATTGTCGAAATGATTACCGGCGGGCGCATGCACCCCGCCTGGTTGCGCATCGGCGGGGTGCCCGAGGACCTGCCCCAGGGCTGGCAGGCCGTGGTGGATTCCTTCACCCGCGATTTTGACCAGAGGCTCGACGAATTCGACAAACTGCTCAGCGACGGCCCCATTTTCCGCGCTCGCACCGAGGGGGTCGGCGTGGTGTCCCGGGATGAAGCTGTGGACTGGGGGATGAGCGGTCCCAATTTGCGCGCCTGCGGTTTGGACTGGGACCTGCGGCGCAAAATGCCCTACGGCGGCTATGAAAAGTTCGACTTCGAGGTGGTGACTGCCACGGGCGGCGACTGTTTCGCCCGCTATCAGGTCCGCCTCGGCGAGATGCGCCAGAGCCTCGGTATTGTCAGACAGGCGGCGGCGAACATGCCTGCCGGCGCCTGGATGACGGACGATTACCGCTACGCCTACCCGCGGCGCGAGGACGGGCTCAATGATATCGAAAGCCTCATTGCCCATTTTGTCAACGTTTCACGCGGTCCCGCGCCGCCTCAGGGTGAGTGTTACCGGGGGATCGAATCGAGCAAGGGTGAGTGCGGCTACTATCTGGTCAGTGACGGCGAGAGCGTTCCTTATCGGCTGCGCATCCGCACGCCAAGCTTTGCCCACCTGCAAATGGTGCCGCTGTTGAGCCGCGGCTGGTTGCTGGCCGATCTCATTGCAATCCTGGGTTCCATCGATTTCGTGTTGGCGGATTTGGACCGTTAGGAGCCAAATCCGCCAACACGGATCAACTCGGATGAACATCGATCAGGGCGGATTCAAGCGGAAAAGCGAAGGGGTTGGTTTGGTGGAACTGTTGCCTCAAGATCAGGTCGATGTCTGGAAAAAGCGGGTTGCGGGGCATGCTCATCCCATGGAGTTTGCCATCGATTTGTTGCGTGCGATTCAGGCACATCACGGCTGGGTGCCCGACGCGGGGGTGGAGTTGGCGGCGGAAATCCTGGGAACCACGCCCCTCAAGGTGGAGGAATTGGCCACCTTCTACGACAAGATTTATCGCCGGCCGGTGGGGCGTCGGGTGATTCGCTTGTGCGACTCGATCTGCTGCTGGAGCCGCGGGGGGGTGGAACTCGCTGTCTATCTTCAGGACAAATTGGGCATCGCCCTGGGCGAGACCAGCGCCGATGGAGCTTTTACCTTGCTGCCGAGCTGCTGCCTCGGCGCCTGCGGCGACGCGCCGGCGATGATGATCGGCCTTAAGACCTACGGCAATCTGAGTCCGGAGCGTATCGACCAGATCCTCTCTGCAGAGGCCGATGAGGCGCGTCCATGAAGGATTATCCGCAAATTCTCTTCAAAAACCGCCGCCCGGGGGAGACCCTGTTTCTCGACGGTTATCGCGCGGCAGGCGGCTATGGGGCGTTGAAGAAGGCCCTGACGCAGATGACGCCGCAAGAGGTCATCGACGAGGTGAAGAACGCCGGACTGCGCGGGCGCGGCGGCTCGGGTTTTCCCACCGGGCAGAAGTGGGCGTTTTTTCCCGCCCAAAAGGCCGGGGTCAAATACCTGGTGTGCAACGGCGATGAAATGGAGCCCGGTACCTATAAAGACCGGCAGTTGCTGTTGGCCGATCCTCATCAGCTCATCGAGGGAATGATCATCGCCGCCTATGCTTTGCAGATCGATATCGGCTATATCTTTTTGCGTTATGCCTACGAGGATTGCGCACGGCGCGTCGAGCGCGCTATAGCCGAGGCCCGGCAGGCGGGCTATTTGGGGAACGACATTCTCGGCTCGGGCTTTTTTTGTGACCTGCGCTTGCATCGCAGCGCCGGGCGTTACATTCTCGGCGAGGAAACCGCTCTGCTCAACGGTCTCGAGGGGCGCCGTCCCAATCCGCGCGCCAAGCCGCCTTTCCCGGTCAACCAGGGCTTGTTCGATCGGCCGACGGTTATCAACAACGTGGAAACCCTGGCCAACGTGCCGCACATCATCAATGGCGGCGCCGATTGGTACCGGGGCGTGGCGCTGACCGCGGAGGGCGCGGGCAGCAAGATTTTCGGTCTTTCCGGGCACCTGGAAGCCACCCCCTGCGTTGAACTGCCCCTGGGAGTGCCTTTGGGCGAGATCATTGAGCACTACGGCGGCGGGGTCTGGCGCGGGCGGCGTTTCAAGGCCTGCCTGCCGGGCGGCGCGTCGACGCCTTATCTGACCCGCGCGCATCTCGATCTGCCCATGGACTTCGATGCCGTGCAAGGCGCGCGCAGCCGTTTGGGTACCGCCTGCATCACTGTTTTCGATGACCGCACCTGCATGCTGGCCGCGACTCTCAACCTCATCCGATTTTTTGCGCGGGAAAGCTGTGGCTGGTGCACTCCCTGCCGCGATGGCCTGGTCATGGTCACCTGGCTGCTGGAGAAGATCGAAGGCGGCACGGCAAGCATGGATGACGTTTACATGCTGCAGGATCAGATGCGCAACATCAGCGGTCAGGCCATGACCGGGGCCATGTGGGGACCCATGCGCGGAGAGTACGTGTTCAAGGTCGGCAGCCGCGCTTTCTGTCCCCTGGCCGACGGCGCCATGGCACCGGTGGAGGCTCTGCTGCGCCTGTTCCGGGACGAAGTGGAAGATCATGTGAAGCAGGGCCGGTGCCCGTTTTAGGGAGAAAATCGTCCTTTGTCCCTGGTCCTTGGTCCTTTGTTTAAAACCAAGAACCAAGGGACAAAGGAAAAAGGACAGTAACGATTCAGCGGCAACGTCCGAGAGCACCGCAGGGTGCGGCGGTTGAGTGCTGCGGCAAATGTTTGAGCCGTAGGTGAGTTTTTGCCGCACGCGATGCCGCCGTACCCTGCGGTGCATGCTNGGCGGTTGAGTGCTGCGGCAAATGTTTGAGCCGTAGGTGAGTTTTTGCCGCACGCGATGCCGCCGTACCCTGCGGTGCATGCTGAACAGTTGCAAAGGACAAAGGACCGCCCGCCATGCCCAAACTGACCATCGACAACCGCAGCGTCGAGGTGCCCCATGGGACCAGTGTGCTCGAGGCGGCGAAGAAGCTGGGGATCGTCATTCCTCACTTCTGCTACCATGAGGCGCTGGGGGCGGTGGGGGCGTGCCGGTTGTGCGCCATGAGCTTTGAGGACGGGCCGGTGCAGGGCGTGCAGATGTCATGCATGGTCATCGCGCAGGACGGTATGGTCGTTTCGACAGGCGATCCCACGGTGGTGGAACTGCGTGCCCACGTCATCGAATGGCTGATGATGAACCATCCGCATGACTGCCCGGTGTGCGATGCCGGCGGCGAATGCCAATTGCAGGATATGACCCTGGCGGGCGGGCATACGCAGCGGCGCTATGCCGGGCGTAAGCGCACTTACCTCAACCAGGACCTCGGCCCCTTCATCGCCCACGAAATGAATCGCTGCATCCAGTGCTATCGCTGCGTGCGCACCTACCAGGATTATTGCGGCGGCAACGACTTCGGCGCCCTGGGCAGCCGCCAGCGGGTCTATTTCGGCCGCTTTCGGGACGGGCGACTGGAGAGCCCTTTTTCCGGAAATTTGGTGGATGTCTGCCCCACCGGGGTGCTGACCGACAAAACCTACCGCTTTAAAAGCCGCTTTTGGGATCTGCAGGAAGCACCCTCCATCTGTCCCCACTGCTCCCTGGGTTGCGCGACCATTCCCGGTGGGCGCTACCGCGAGCTGCAACGCATCCGCGCCGGGATCAATCGCCGAACCAACGGCTTTTTTATCTGCGATCGCGGCCGCTTCGGCTATGGCCACGTCAATCACCCCGAACGACCACGCGTCCCGCGCCATGGCGCTGCGGAAGTGTCCTGGCCCCAGGCTGTGCAGGCTCTTAACCAAGCCCTCGCCGGACTTGTCGCTGCCCACGGCGCCCAGGCCCTGGCCTTTCTCGGCTCGCCGCGCGCCTCTCTGGAGGCTAACGCCCAGCTTCAGCGCTGGGCCCGGCAGTTGGGCAGCGAACGCATCGCCTTTTCCCCCCATGCAGGGCGAGACCGTGCGGCGCGGGCTCTGACGGCCGTGCCCGGCTCCCTAAGGCGAAGCCTGGAGGCTGTTCGCAGCAGCGATCTCATCTTAATGGTCGGCGCCGACCCTCTCGCGGAGGCGCCATTGCTGGCCCTGGCCGTGCGTCAAGCGGTGCGCTCCGGAGCCCAGGCCGTGTTCATCGATCCCCGTCCCATCAGCTTTCCCTGTCTCTTCACCCATCTGCCCCTGCCGCCCTGGCGGTTGGGCGATGTTCCAGGCGCTTTGGAACGCGATGATTTCTCGTCCTTGAGTTCTCAGCAGGGAACCTTTCTCGAAGGGGTGCACAAGGCTTTGGGCAAGGCGCGCCGCCCGGTGCTCATCGGTGGCGGTGATCTGCTTGGCGCTGCCGGACTGGCGCGGTTGGCGGCCCTGGCGCAAGCATTGAGCAGCGCCGAGCGCCCTTGCGGCTTCATGGGCCTGACGGCCGGCCCCAACAGTTACGGCGCGGCGCTGCTGGCGGGCAAAGGCCCCGATTGTGACGAACTGCTTGAGGCAATGCGCGCCGGAGAAATCAAGGCTTTGATCTGCCTGGAGGTCGATCCCCTGAGCGATGCCGCCGATCCGGAGCGGGCCGCCGAGGCGCTGCAGGGGTTGGAACTGCTGGCGGTGCTCGATTACTTGCCGACGCCAACGGCGCAGGCCGCTCACATCCTGCTGCCGACCACCGCATCGGCGGAGTCCGAAGGGTGTTTCGTCAACAATGAAGGGCGCATGCAGGCTTTTGCTCCGGCCCTGGCGCCGGGTATTGCCTTGTGTGAAAGCGCCGCGGGCGATCATCCGCCGCGGGCTTTTTCTTCCGAGACGCCCGGCGATCAGCCGCGCCCGGCCTGGGAGGTGTTGGCTGAGTTGGCCGGCACGCGTCCGTCCCTGCACGACTTGCGAAGCGCCATCGAATCCGCTGAGGATTGTTTCTCCGGATTGGCCGCCTTGCAGACCGAGGGAGAGGGCGTTCGCACCGCCGAGGCTGCCGCGCCGCCCTTGGCCACGAGCGGCGCAGAGGAGGACGACATTCCCCGCAACGGGGAATTGGCGCTGCTGATTTGTGAAGATTTTTTCGGCGCGGAGGAAATTGCCTTCTTCTCCGCGCCCCTGGATGCGGTGCGCCCCGAACCCCGGATTGGGTTGCATGTCGAAGATGCCGCGCGCCTCGGCGTTGGCAATGGCGAGCAGGTGCGCCTGATCGTCGGGCGACAGGAGGTCGTCCTGCCCGTCGTCCTCAGCACGGAGAGCGCACCGGGCGTAGCTCTGTTGTCGCGGGTGCGCGGCAGCGCCGTTGAGAACTTCGTTCCCGGCAGCAGGGCGCGGTCCTGCCGTATTGAACCGGAGGCGCGCCATGACTGAGGGGCTGATCACGCTTGCGCTAATTCTGGTCAAGCTCGGCATGGTGTTCTTCGTGCTGCTCAGCGGCGCGGCCTACCTGGTGCTGATCGAGCGCAAACTCCTGGGACGCATGCAACTGCGATATGGTCCCAACCGGGCTGGGCCCGGCGGGATGTTCCAGCCCCTGGCCGATGCGATAAAGCTGATCACCAAGGAAGACCTCATCCCCGCCCAGGCCGATAAGGTCATCTTTTTCGTCGCCCCAGGGCTGGCGACATTGACTGCCCTGCTGGCCTTTGCCGTGGTGCCCTTCGCCCCGCCCATGACTGTGTTCGGGCGCGAGGTGCCCCTGGTGGTGTGCGATCTCAACATCGGCGTGCTCTATTTTCTCGGACTCTCATCCCTGGCGGTCTATGGCGTGGCCCTGGGTGGCTGGGCCTCCAACTCCAAGTACGCCCTGCTCGGGGGCATTCGCAGCCTGGCGCAGTTGCTCAGCTATGAACTGGCCATGGGCCTGTCCCTGGTGCCGGTGGTGCTCATGGCGCGCTCTTTTTCCCTCACCGACATCGTTCTGGCCCAACAAAACCTGCCCTTCGCTGTTCTCAACCCCCTGGCATTTCTCATTTTTCTCATCAGCGTGGCGGCTGAATCGAAACGCATCCCTTTCGATCTGCCCGAAGCCGAAAATGAGCTGGTCGCGGGTTTCCACACCGAATATTCAGGCATGCGCTTCGGCCTGTTTTTTGTCGGCGAATACATCAATATGATGATTCTCGGGGCCATGGTCACGGTTTTTTTCCTCGGCGGCTGGCAGGGTCCCTGGCTGCCACCCATCCTCTGGTTTCTGCTCAAAGTGCTGGCTGTGGCCTTTTTGTTCATCTGGATGCGCGCCACCCTGCCGCGGCTGCGCTATGATCAACTCATGCATTTCGGTTGGAAGGTACTGATTCCCCTGTCGCTGGTGAATGTGCTGATAACGGGGGCGGTTCTGTTGGCGATGCAGAACTGATGGGTCCGTAGTCCGTGGTCAGTCCTCAGTTGTTGAGAATCAAATCGCCGATCTTTTAGCCGGTCCGGTACAATCCCCAACGGACAACGGACAACGGACAACGGACAACGGACAACGGACAACGGACAACGGACAACGGACAACGGACAACGGACAACGGACAACGGACAACGGACAACGGACAACGGACAACGGACATGATTCTTTGGCGCGACATCAAAGGCACCGTCCAGCCCTTTTGGGTGACGCTGCGCAACCTGCTGCGGCGGCCGGTGACGGTGCAGTACCCCGAAGAGCAGCGCGCGCTGCCCGTGCGTACCCGTGGGCGGATTGTGCTGACGCGCGATCCCGACGGTGGCGAGCGCTGCGTGGCCTGCTATCTGTGCAGCGCCGCCTGTCCCGTCGACTGCATTTCCATGCAGGCCGCCGAGGCTTTGGATGGACGTCGCTACGCCGTCTGGTTCCGCATCAATTTCGCGCGCTGCATCTATTGCGGGCTGTGCGCCGAGGCTTGTCCGACCCTGGCCATTCAGATGACGCCCGAATTCGCCTTCTGCAAGGACGACCCCCTGGATATGGTCTATGAGAAGGAAAATCTCCTCATCGACCACGGCGGTAAGGATCAAGAGTACAATTTCTACCGCCACGCCGGAATCGGCGTAGTCAACCCGCGCGGCGGCAACGACGACGAGGATCCGCCGCTGGATGCGAAAAGCAATTTGCCGTGAAAAATCGGTGATGGTGCAGGGGCAAGGCATGCCTTGCCCAAGGCGACGCATGCGTCGCCCCTACGGGGATCATTATTATGGCATCGATCATTTTCTACATTCTCGGTTTCACCACCCTGGCGGCGACCGCCATGTGCATCACCCGGCGCAATCCGGTGCACGCGGTGGTTTACCTGGTCAATGCCCTGTTCGCTCTGGCCCTGATGTTCTACCTGCTCGGCGCGCCCCTGGTGGCGGCCTGGGAGGTGATCATCTATGCCGGGGCGATCATGGTGCTGTTTTTGTTCATCATCATGATGTTTGAACTTTCGCCCGACAGCCCTGAAACCCAGGGACCAGGCTGGCGACGCTGGGGGCCGGTGGTGCTGCTGTCTCTGGTGATTCTCGGCTGTACCCTGGCATTGCTGGGCCTGGAGGCCGATCCGCAGGGCGTACCCGCTTTCTGGGTGTCGCCGCGTGAGTTCGGTGCGGCCCTCTTCGACCGCTACGCCCTGGGCGTGCAGGTTATTTCCTTTCAACTGTTGTACGCGGCGGTGGGTGCCTATTACCTCGGCAAGGGCGCTCTGCGCCGCCGTTCCCGAGAGGATGCGTCATGATCGTGCCCATGTCGCACATTCTCGCCATCTCCGCCGTGATGTTCGTCATGGGCCTGGCTTGCGTGTTGGCGCAGCGCAATCTGATCATGATTCTGATCGGCTTCGAGATCATGCTCAACGCCGTGGGATTGACCCTGGTGGGCGCCTCGGCCCTGTGGCAGAAGGTCGACGGGCAGATCTTCGTGATTTTTCTCATGGCCGTCACTTCGGCGGAAGTTGCCATTTCCCTGGCCCTGGTGGTTTACCTACGGCGGCGCAAGGCCACCCTTGAGGCCGATGCCTTTTCCGGGATGAAGGGCTGAGCATGGAAAATCTGCTGTTCTTGATCCTTGCCTTTCCCCTCGCCGGTGCCCTGGCCAACGTGCTGCTCGGTAGCCTGCTGCCGCGCGCTCTGCGCGCCGGTCTGGCGGTGGGCGCGGTGGCGGCGAGCCTGGCGGCCACCCTTGTTCTTTGGCCCCTGGCGGCCGGCGCCGGCACCCGCGCGACCCTGTTCACCTGGCTTGAAAGCGGCAGCTTTCGGGTGCCGGTGGAGATCCTTTTCGATCCCCTTTCGGCCAGCATGACTCTGATGGTGACGGCGGTTTCGACCCTGATCCACCTCTACGCCGTCGGCTATATGGAGGAAGAAGTCGATACGGCGCGTTTTTTCGCCCTGCTCAATCTGTTTGTCTTCGCCATGCTCCTCATTGTTTTGGCGGACAACCTGCTGTTGCTCTTTCTCGGCTGGGAAGGGGTGGGCTTCTGCTCTTACGCGCTTATCGGATTCTGGTATGCCCGGACCAAAAATGCTTCCGCCGGGCGCAAGGCGTTTCTTGTCACGCGGATCGGCGATGTTTTCCTCGGTATTGCACTGCTGTGGCTTTTCGCCCTGTTCGGCACGCTGAGCATCAGTTCCGTCAACGCGCAGGCCGCGACCCTCGGCAGCGGCACCCTGCTGGCATTGAGTCTGTTGCTGCTGGGCGGCGCCTGCGGCAAGTCGGCGCAGCTGCCGTTGATGACCTGGCTTCCCGATGCCATGGCCGGCCCGACTCCGGTGTCGGCTCTGATTCATGCAGCGACCATGGTCACCGCCGGGGTTTACTTGCTGTGTCGGCTGTTTCCCCTGGTGTCTTTGTCGCCTGAAGCCATGGCGGTTATCGCCCTGGTCGGAGCCCTGACGGCCTTTTATGCCGCCACCTGCGCCCTGGTTCAGACCGAGATCAAGCGGGTGCTGGCCTTCTCGACCATGAGTCAGGTCGGATTCATGATGCTCGCGGTGGGGGTGGGCAGTGTTTCCGCCGCCCTCTTTCACCTCTTCACCCACGCATTTTTCAAGGCGTTGCTGTTCATGGGCGCGGGTTGCGTGATCCATCTGGCCGCCGGGGAAAACGACATGTCGAAAATGGGCGGGATGCGCAAAGAGTCGCGGTTTCTGTTCTGGATGTTTTTGGCGGGCGTCCTCTGTTTGGCCGGGGCCCCCCTGACCGGAGGATTTTTTTCCAAGGACGGCATTCTTCTCGCTGATTTTGCCCGAGCCACGCCCTTTTATTGGGCGATCTGGCTGGTGGGAAGCCTGACCGCCCTGTTGACCGCCGTTTATGCCTTCCGCGTGCTCTATCTGGTGTTTCTCGGTGAGCCGCGCAGTCGCCGCAGAAAAAGCCCTTACCTGCCCGGTCTGATGCGCTGGACTCTGCCGCCCCTGGCTCTGGCGGGGCTGTGCGGCGGGCTGCTCAACCTGCCGCCTTTGATCGGCGGCAACGAACTCCTGAAAAACTTTCTCGGTCCCTTGGCCGGGGCCGAACTGCATGTGAGCGTTGGGATGGAATGGCTGCTGGTCCTGGTGGCGACAGCCTTGTTTCTGCTCGGCTGGGCACTGGTGCACTGGCACTTTCGTTACGCCGCGGGAGTGCCCGGCGGTCGACTCGGCGACTTTCTCTACCGGGGCTGGCGGGCTGACGAGGTGGCGGAAATTCTGGTGGTGCGGCCCTTTCGGGTTGTGGGGGAGAGTTTGTGGCACTGGGGAGATCGCCGCCTCATCGACGCAGCCCTGGAGGGCGCGGGACGCCTGTGCATGGCGGGCGGAGAGCGTTTGCGCCACTGGAGCACGGGGCGCCTGAGCACCTACCTGGCGACCCTTGCCTGGGGTGCGGCGGCAATTCTGGTGTATTTCCTTTTCCGGGCTTTGTGACGCAACTATGGCGGAATTGACTCACATACCCTGGCTCTCGATTCTCGTCTTTCTGCCCCTGGCGGGCGCATTGCTGTGCCTGTTCGTGGGGCACAGCGCGGTGTTCTGCCGGTGGCTGGCTCTGGCCACCAGTTGGGGGGTGTTTACCCTGACGGCGGGGCTGTTTGCCGCTTTTCGCCAGGGTGGCGCCGGGTGGCTGTTGTACGAGGATCACGCCTGGATTGCACGCTTCGGCGTGCGCTACACTCTGGGTCTCGATGGCATTTCCCTGCTGCTGGTGCTGCTCACCGGATTTCTCATGCTGGTGGCGGTGCTGGTCTCCTGGCGGGTCGTACGACATTCGGGCGCGTTCTTTGCGTTGCTGCTGCTCATGGAGGCCGGCATCCTCGGAGTCTTTCTCGCCCTCGACCTGGTGCTGTTCTACTTGTTCTGGGAATTGATGCTGATCCCCATGCTGTTTCTCATCGGCATCTGGGGGCACGAGCGGCGTGTGTATGCCGCCGTCAAATTCTTTCTCTTCACCCTGGCCGGCAGTTTGCTGATGCTGCTTGCCATCATTGGTGTGCACCTGCTGCATGGCGCTGCGGGCGGCACGCCCAGCTTCGCCCTTGAGGCGTTGCGCGGCACCCCCCTGCCGCCGCACCTAGAAGCCTGGCTCTACGCGGCCTTTCTGCTGGCCTTTGCCCTCAAGGTGCCGCTGTTGCCCCTGCATACCTGGCTGCCCGACGCCCACACCGAGGCGCCCACCGCCGGCTCGGTGATTCTTGCCGGGCTGCTGCTCAAGACCGGCGTTTACGGCCTGATCCGCTTCGGTTTTCCCCTTTTCCCCAACGCGGCGGCCGCAAGCCTGCCATGGCTGGCGTTGCCCGCTCTGGCGGGTATTTTCTACGCCGCCTGGATCGCCTACGCGCAGTCCGACGCCAAGCGCCTGGTGGCCTATGCCTCGGTCGCGCACATGGGGTTTGTGGTGCTGGGGCTGGCGGCCTGGAATCAGACTTCCCTGGAGGGCAGTATTCTGCAGATGGTCAACCACGGCGTCACCACCGGGGCGCTGTTCGCACTGGTGGGGATGATCGACGAGCGCGCCCATACGCGCCGGATTAGCGACCTTGGCGGATTATGGGGGAGGGTGCCGCGCCTGTCTTTTTTCTTCCTGTTTTTTTCCCTGGCTTCCCTGGGGTTGCCGGGCCTTAACAATTTCGTCGGCGAGATTCTGATCCTCATCGGAGCTTTTCAGACCCGTCCCTGGTGGGGCGCAACGGCCTTTGCCGGAGTGGTGTTCGCGGCCGCCTACATGTTGCGCCTGGTACAGGGAGTGCTTTGGGGGCCTGCGCAGGGCAAGGAATTCTGGCCCGATCTCGATCTGCGCGAGGCCGTGGTGCTGACCGCCCTGGCTCTCTGCGTTCTGTGGCTGGGGCTCTACCCCGCGCCTTTTCTTCTGCCTTTGCAGGCGCCGGTGGCTGAATTGCTTGGTCAGCTGACGCCCCTTGCCGCATCAGGAGGAGCGCCATGACCTGGAACGATGTCATCGCTCTGCTCCCCATTCTGATTCTCGCCCTGGGTTCGGCTGCCCTGCTCATGCTTGGCGCCTGGTGGCCGCGGCACCGTGCTCTCATGGGTCTGGGCAGCCTGGTTGCCCTGGCTGCGGCGGTGGCAGCCGTTTGCCTGACCTCGCCCGTGGCCGAAGTCAGCGCCCTGTTCGGCACTGGCGCCTACGCGCGGTTTTTCACCGTCCTCTGGTCCCTGGTTGCGGCCTTGACCCTGATTCTGTCCCGGCGCTATGGGGCGCAGCGAGGTTTTTCAGGGGGCGAATACACCGCCCTGGTGTTGTTCGCCGCAACCGGCATGGCACTGCTCTCCAGCGCGACGTCACTGGTCGGCCTGTTTCTCGGTCTGGAAGCCTTTACCCTGGTGCTCTATATTCTTATCGCCTTTCACCGCGAGGACGAGCGCGGGGCCGAGGCCGGGCTCAAATACCTGGTGATGGGTGCGGTGGCTACCGGCTTTCTCGCCTTCGGTATCGCCCTTCTCTATACCTCAACAGGCACCTTTCATCTGCCCGAGGCCCTGGCCGGGCTCGATCCCGCCTCGGGCATGCGCCCCGTCGCGTTGCTTGGCTGGGCCATGCTGCTGGTTGCCATCGGCTTCAAGCTGTCTCTGGCGCCTTTTCATTTGTGGACGCCCGATGTCTATCAGGGTGCCCCGGCGCCCATCGCCGGGCTGCTTGCCACCGGCGCCAAAGGCGCGGTGTTTGCCGCACTGCTGACTTTAGGCGCGGGGGTGGGGCCCGGCTGGGACGATTTGCGGCCGCTGCTGTGGAGTCTCTGTGCTCTCTCCATGCTGGTCGGTACCCTGTGTGCCCTGCGGCAGGACAATCTCAAGCGCCTGCTGGCCTACGCAGCCGTGGTACACATGGGTTATCTGCTCATGGCGTTGCTGGCCGACAGCAGCGCCGGCCGCACCGCCGTGGTTTTCTATCTTTGCGCCTACACGGCCATGAACCTTGGCGTCTTCGCCCTCATTTCCTCCTGGTCCACGGCCGCCGGTGAACCCCAGCAGCTTGAAGACTATCGTGGCCTGGGCTATCGCTATCCCCTGCGCGGCGCGGCGTTGACGGTGTTTCTTCTGGCGCTGGCGGGAATTCCTCCCACGGCCGGGTTCATGGGCAAGTTCGCCATCTTCGTCGCCGCCCTGGATGCCGGGCTCATCATCCTGGCCATCTGCGGGGTGATCGCCTCGCTGATTTCGGTCTATTATTATCTGCGGGTGGTGGTCGTTCTTTTTATGAGCACCGGCGAAGGAGCGAACTTGGGTTTTTGCGGGCGCGAGGAAAGCCTCGTCATTGCTTTCTGTGTGGCGGCGACCCTGGTGCTCGGTCTTTTTCCGGGGCCCTTGCTGGAATTGATCGGATCGCTGATTTCTTGACGGGAAGATTGCGCACACCCTGACTGGTCAATCCACGGTGGACATGTGGGCGTTCATCGTTATACTTTGTAGGCCGCATCGGCCCAATGAGTGGTCGACAGCGATTCGGGAGGCGATGCATGCGCTTTGAGCAAACCAGCGATGTCTTGAACCATGTCGGGCTTTTTCACCAGCAGGCCGGAGAGGTCTTTCGCAAACTCAGTGAGCGCGCGAGCAACCCACGGGTGCGAATGCTGCTCGATTACATCGTGCGTCATGAAGAAAGCCTGGCCAACAGTGTCTTCAGCTACAAAACGGAATGCTCGCCCCAACTCTTGTCGACTTGGTTCAAGTACACCCATGATCAGGATATTTTCGCACCCCTGACCGCGGTCGACCTGGACCGCGATCCAAGCTTCGACGATGTCCTCGATCTCGCTGTCGACAACGATGCCAAGCTGCTCGAACTTTATCAGGAAATGGTCGAGCGCAGCACTTCTCCCGATGTCAAGGAGTTGTTCAGCAGCCTGCTGCTGAAAGAGATGAAGGAAAAGCAGAAACTGATCCGGAGCGCCCTGGGCCTGCTTGACATTTGAGGTTTCCCCCTCAATTTGTTGTGATGCCTGTATCGTTGACCCTTTCACCGACCCTGTAGACCATGAAAACGATTCGCATACGCCGCGGCCTCGACATACCCCTTGCCGGAGCACCGGAGCAAGTTATCCATTCGGGACCCTATGTTCGCCGCGTGGCGGTCCTCGGTCCGGATTTTCCCGGGATCAAACCGGCCATGGAAGTGGCCGAAGGCGACTCGGTGCGTGCCGGACAGGCGCTGTTTACCGACAAGCGTTGGCCGCGAGTGCACTATCCCGCTCCAGCCGCCGGCCGGGTCACCGCCATTCACCGCGGTCCCAAGCGCGTGTTGCTCGCGGTGGAGATTGCCCTGGAAGGCGAGGAGGAGCTCAGCTTCGCCAGGTATCCCCAGGGACGCCTGGAGAGTCTCGCGGGTGACGAGGTGGTGGAAAATCTACTGGCCTCGGGGCTGTGGACGGCCCTGCGCCGTCGCCCCTTCAACCTGGTTGCCGATCCCGAGGAAAAGCCCGCGGCCCTTTTTGTTACTGCCATAGCCAGTGATCCCCTTGCCGCTGACCCAGCCGTGGTCATCGCCGAGCGCAAACAGGAATTTGCCGACGGCCTGCGTGTCCTCGGACACCTGAGCGAGGGGCCGTTATTTGTCTGTCAGGCGCCTGGCGCCGAGATCCCCTGTGCCGGGCGCGCTGAAACCGTGGCCTTTGCCGGACCTCATCCGGCCGGGCTGCCGGGCACCCACATGCATTTTCTGCAACCGGTGCATGAACGCCGCTGTGCCTGGCACATCGGCTATCAGGACGTCATCGCTATCGGCCATCTGTTCACCACCGGGCAATTGCTCAATGAGCGGGTCATCGCTCTGGGCGGTCCGGGAGTGCGTCGGCCGCGCCTGGTGCGCACGCGCGTCGGCGCTCACCTGGGAGATCTGCTGCGTGACGACCTGCACGAGGGTGCGCAGCGCATCGTTTCCGGCTCGCCCTTGAGCGGGCACGCCGCGCTTGACGCTCTGGCATTTCTCGGCCGCTACCACCTTCAGGCCTGTGCGCTGCCCGAGGCTGACCAGGCGCAGCCGCCCCTGGGCTGGCTGCGTCCGGGTTTTTCCAAGTTTTCCGCGCGGCGGCTGTTTGCCGGCGCCCTGCTGCGCAACAAGCCGCGCCCCATGGACACAAGCCTGGGCGGGGGACCGCGGGCAATCTATCCGATCGGCACCTATGAGCAGGTGCTGCCCTTTGATTTTTCCGCCACCTACATGTTGCGCGCCTTGGCCGTCGGCGACAGTGACGAGGCGCGCGCCCTCGGTTGCCTGGAACTGGCCGAGGAAGACCTGGCCCTGTGCAGTTTCGTCTGCCCCGGGAAGAACGACTTTGCCCCGCAGTTGCGGGCCGTATTGGACGAGATCGAGAAGGAGGGTTGATGGCCGCAGAACGGCTTGCTACCATAAAACGCGCCCTGGCAGGTTATTGGCGGGCTCCCGGCGGCGCCACGCGTAATGGCCCCCATGTGCGGGATGCCCTGCATCTCAAGCGTATCCTGCTGGTGATGGTGGTGGCGCTGGTACCCTGTGCGCTGTTTGCCATGTGGAATACCGGCTACCAAATGCATCTGGCCATGCAGGCCCATGGCATCAACGAATTGTTCACCTGGCGCGAAGCGGTGTTTCGTTTGCTCGACGTCGGCAACGATCCTGCGTACCTGGGGGATAACCTGCTGCTCGGGGCCCTGTATTTCGTGCCTGTGCTGCTGGTGTGCTGGGCCAGTGCGTTTTTCTGGGAGGCCTTGTTCGCCGCGGTGCGCGGCATGGAGATGAGCGAAGGCTGGGGGGTGAGCGGCCTGCTGCTGGCCCTGATCCTGCCCCCGGCGGTGCCCCTGTGGCAGGCCGCTCTGGGTATGAGTTTCGGCATCGTGCTCGGCAAGGAAATCTTCGGCGGCACCGGGCGCAACTTCATGAATCCCGCCCTGGCCGCCTACGCTTTTGTGTTTTTCGCCTACCCCGCCAACTTCAGTGCCGACAATGCTTTTGTGCCGGTGGATGGGATCTCCGCCGCAACCCCCCTGGCCCTGGCCGCCGAGGGCGGCATGGCGGCGCTGGAAAGCAGCATTACCTGGAGCCAGGCGTTTTTCGGATTCATTGCCGGCTCGCCCGCTGAAACCTCCGTGCTGGCGTGTCTGCTCGGCGCGGCGATTCTGCTGTTCACCGGGGTGGCGTCCTGGCGCACCATGAGCGCGGTGCTGCTCGGCGCCCTGGGCCTCTCCACCCTGCTGTATGTGGTGGGCAGCGCCGATAATCCCATGTTCTCCGTGCCGCCTCACTGGCACCTGGTCCTGGGTAGTCTGGCCTTCGGGCTGGTGTTCATGGCCACCGACCCGGTTTCCTCGGCCATGACCGATGCCGGCAAATGGTTTTACGGCCTGCTGGTGGGCGCCATGATCATCCTGGTGCGGGTGGTCAACCCCGCGTTTGCCGAAGGCACCATGCTCGCTATCGTCTTTGGCAACGTGCTCGCTCCGGTCATCGACCGCTTCGTGCTCAAGGCGCAGATGCGGCGCAGGAGGTTGCGTTATGGCCAAGGATAGTGTCGGGCGCACCTTTCTCGTCGCCTTTCTGGTCTGCTTTGTCTGTTCGTTGATGGTGTCGGCAACGGCTGCGGGACTGCGCGCCAAGCAAGAGCGCGACGCCCTGGGGATTATGTACAAAAATGTTCTCGGCGCCCTTGATTTGCCTGCGCGCGGAGAGGATGTTTTCGAAGTCTGGAATGCGCGGGTCGAAGCCCGTCTGGTGGATCTGGAAAGCGGCGAATACAGCGACGCCTTCGATGCCGAGACCTTTGATCAGGAGCGCGCCGCGCGCGATCCGCAACTGCGCTACACCATCCCCTCGGATAAGGATCTGGCCGGTCTGCGCACCCGCTCGCGTCTGGCGCCCGTCTTTCTGGTGCGCGAAGAGGGTGAAGTGCGTTACTTGGTCTTGCCGGTGCGTGGCCAAGGCCTTTGGGCAACGATTTATGGCTACCTTGCCCTGGAATCGGATCTGACCACCGTCGCCGGATTGACCATTTACGACCACGGCGAAACCCCCGGGTTGGGCGGTGAAATTGAGCGCCCGCGCTGGTTAAACAACTGGCCGGGCACTCAGGCCTTTGATGAAGATGGAAATCCTCTCCTCGAAGTGGTGCGCGGTCGTGTCGATCCCGCTAGTCCCCAGGCGCAATTTCAGGTCGATGGTGTTTCCGGGGCGACGGCAACCATGCGGAGCATGACCAACCTGGTGCGTTACTGGCTGGGCGAGGACGGTTTCGGCCCCTATCTGGAGCGGTTGCGCGCGGAGGGCTTTAATGGCTGATATACGCAAAACCCTGTTCGGGCCCGTATTCGACAACAATCCCATCGCCCTGCAGATTCTCGGTATCTGCTCGGCGCTGGCCATTACTACCCGGTTGGAGACGGCCCTGGTCATGTCGGCGGCGGTGATTTTCGTGGTCGCCTTCTCTAATGCCGCGGTCAGCATGATCCGCCAGCATATCCCCGACAGTATCCGGCTCATCGTGCAGATGACCATCATCGCCTCTCTGGTCATCATGGCCGACCAGATCATTCAGACCTTTCTGCCAGCCATCAGTCGCCAGTTGTCGGTGTTTGTCGGCCTGATCATCACCAACTGCATCGTGCTCGGCCGCGCCGAAGCCTTCGCCAGCAAAAATACCATGGGGCTGAGTTTTCTCGACGGTCTCGGCAATGGCCTGGGTTACAGTCTGATTCTGTTGCTGGTGGCGACGGCGCGCGAGCTTTTGGGTTCGGGCAGCCTGTTCAATTTTCAGGTGCTGACTCTCTCCCAGGACGGCGGCTGGTATGTCAGCAACGGTCTGATGCTGCTGCCGCCCAGTGCCTTTTTCATCATCGGGCTGCTGATCTGGTTGTTGCGCACCTGGAAGACAGAGCAGGTGGAGGAATGAGCCATGCTTGAGCACTATCTGAGTATTTTCATCCGCTCGGTCTTCGTCGAGAACATGGCTCTGGCCTTCTTCCTCGGCATGTGCACCTTTCTTGCCGTGTCGAAAAAGGTCGATACCGCCATGGGATTGGGGCTGGCGGTTATTGTCGTGCAGACCATCACGGTGCCGGTCAACAATCTCATTTACCGCTACCTGCTGCAGCAAGACGCCCTGTCCTGGGCGGGGCTGGAGAATGTCGACCTCACATTTCTCGGCCTGATCTGCTACATCGGCGTGATTGCCGCCATCGTGCAGATTCTCGAAATGTTTCTCGACAAGTACGTGCCGCGTCTCTACGCGGCGTTGGGCGTGTTTCTGCCCCTGATCACCGTCAACTGCATGATCCTCGGCGGGTCGCTGTTCATGGTCGAGCGGCGCTATGCTTTTGGCGAAAGCCTGGTGTTCGGCTTCGGCAGCGGATTCGGTTGGGCATTGGCGATTGTCGCCCTTGCCGGCATTCGCACCAAACTCAAATACAGCAAGGTGCCCGAGGGATTGCGCGGGCTCGGTATGACCTTCATCGTGGTGGGACTGATGTCCCTGGCCTTCATGGCGTTTTCCGGCATTCAGTTGTAACGCAGAAAAAAAGGATCGATTCACCGCCGAGAGCGCAAAGGGCGCAGAGAAACTCCTGGCAAGAACAATTGTAACGATTCAGCGGCAACGTCCGAGAGTACCGCAGGGTGCGGCGGTTGAGTGCTGCGGCAAATGTTTGAGCCGTAGGTGAGTTTTTGCCGCACGCGATGCCGCCGTACCCTGCGGTNGTGGATGAGTGGACCTACAATTTCGGACCGCGGCGTTTTTTACTGCATCTGATCTTTGAAAACGGCCGCCTGCGGCAGATTGAAACCGGCGGCTACGGGTTCTGATGCTGTAACTATTCAGCGGCAACGTCCGAGAGTACCGCAGGGTGCGGCGGTTGAGTGCTGCGGCAAATGTTTGAGCCGTAGGTGAGTTTTTGCCGCACGCGATGCCGCCGTACCCTGCGGTACATGCTGAACAGTTACGAACAATTTTAGGGTCATAAGGTTTTGGCTCTGCGTTCTCGGCGTCCTCAGCGGTGAAAAACGGATTTTGGCGTGCATGCGATCATACAAACGGGATCTTAAATGCTTGAAGTCATCTTAGGCGTTTCGCTGTTTACCGGCATCATCCTTTTGCTCGTGGCCATCATTGTCACCGCGCGCTATTTTCTCGTGCCGCGCGGCCAGGTGAAAATCACCATCAACGATGATCCGGACAAGGCCCTCGATGTGCGGCCGGGCGGCAAGTTGCTGCAAACCCTTGGAAGTCAGGGCATCTATGTGCCCTCGGCATGCGGCGGCGGCGGGTCCTGCGGGCAGTGCGTGGTGAAAATCAAGGAAGGCGGCGGCGCCATTCTGCCCACGGAAACCAGCCATATCAATCGCCGCGCCGAGCGCGAGGGGCTGCGCCTGTCCTGCCAGGTGAGCGTCAAGCAGGACATGCAGATTGAGTTGCCGCCCGAGATTTTCTCCGCACGCAAGATGAAGTGTCGGGTGAAATCGAACCGCAACGTGGCCAGCTTTATCAAGGAACTGGTGCTGGAGTTGCCCGCGGGCGAAGCTCTGGATTTTCGTGCCGGCGGCTACGTCCAGATCGAAGCGCCGTCCCACGAGGTGCAGTATCGCGATTTCGACATCGAGGAAAAATTTCGAGCCGACTGGGATCGTTTCGATATCTGGCAATATCATTCGGTGGTGAGCGAATCGTTGCAACGCGCCTATTCCATGGCCAACCATCCCGGTGAAAAGGGCGTCATCATGCTCAACGTGCGCGTCGCGACGCCGCCGCCGCACCACCCCAAGGTTCCACCCGGCGCCATGTCATCCTACATCTTCAGTCTTAAGCCCGGCGACGAAGTCGAGATTTCCGGGCCCTTCGGCGATTTCTACGCCCGCGAGACGGAAACCGAAATGATTTTCCTCGGCGGTGGCGCGGGCATGGCGCCTTTGCGCTCGATTATCTTCGATCAGTTGCTGCGGGTGAAAACCCGGCGCAAGATCAGCTACTGGTATGGCGCGCGCAGTCTTAAGGAACTCTTTTACGACGAAGATTTCAAGAAGCTCGAAGCCGAGCATGACAATTTCTCCTGGCACGTTGCACTCTCCGAGCCCCAACCGGAAGACAACTGGGAGGGTTTGACCGGGTTCATTCATGAAGTCCTTTACAAAGAATATCTCAAGGATCATCCGGCACCGGAAGATTGTGAATATTACCTGTGCGGTCCGCCGATGCTGCTGATGGCGGCACGGGAAATGCTTGAAAACCTCGGCGTCCTGCCCGAGAGCATCTTTTACGACGATTTCGGCGTGTGATGTCGTGACGACCTTCTTCGCCGCCTTTCTGTTGTTTCTGCTGGCTTTTGTCGCATTAGCCGTGGGTCTGTTTTTCCGCCGCCCCCCCCTGCGCCGCACCTGCGGCGATCCCGACGACTGCAAATGCGCCGATGAAGGGCGGCAGCCCTCTGAATACTGCAGTCGGGATGGCGCCGCCGGGCCGGATCGTTGCTCGCGCTAAAGTCAGAAAAACAGGGTTTTTAAGTTGTTGTTCAAGCGTAAATCTTCAGCGGTGGAAACAGCTGATTGCGCAGGGCATGCCTGAGCCGCAGGCGTGTTTTCTTTTTTTGTGGATACCGGCAGTGCTGGTGAGCACCTCAACGATACGTTGAATTTTCAGGGAGGTTGAATGTTATGGAAATTTGGATCCTGCTGGTGGTGGTGATTGTCATTGGCGTTGGTGTGACGGCTTTTTTTCTCGGACGCTGGGCGGAAGGGCGCTCCGGCCGGGTCAAGGCGATGGAGGTCGAACTCGAGGCCCGCAAGAAAGAGCTGGAAGAATACCGGGCCGAGGTGACTCGGCACTTTGATCGCACGGGCACCCTGTTTGCGACCTTGACCGGCTCCTATCGCGACCTCTATCATCATCTTGCCCAGGGCTGTGAAAAACTTGCCGAAATCCCCTCGGAAAAACTTTTTCCAGGCACCCCGGCCGAGCTGGAAGGAGCGAAGCCTGTCGAGGAAGATGCCGTGGCAGGTGTCCGCCAGGATCTGTCCGAGACAAGCACCGAGGATCAGGCTGATGACGCCGGGACAGATTCGGAGAAGGGGCCGGGCGAAGCCCAACCCGAACCCGAAAAATCAGAATCTCCGTTGCCCGGTGAGATGGAAGAAGACACGACGGAGGAGCCGAAGAAAGATGCCTCCGCCGCGAGCGAGGACAGCGCCAAAATCGGTCGATGAAAGTCGGCATCCCATTGCGCAAGGGTGCTGAGCCTCAGGCTTTTTTCGTCCCCCTGAGGTGGATGTACCAGTAGGCAAACCCAACGAAGATTACGCCGCCGAGAATATTGCCGAGAGTGACCGGTACCAGGTTGGCCAAAAAGCCGCCCCAGGTTATGTGTGGTGCCTCAAGCCCTGAAACCCCGCTCAGCAGCAGGCCGGTTGGAATGTAATACATGTTGGCGATGGAGTGCTCAAACCCGCTGGCGACAAAGGCCATGATCGGCACGTAGCAGGCAAGAATTTTCCCACTGACGTCACGCGCGGCGGTAGCCATGAAGACCGCCAGGCATACCAGCCAGTTGCACAGGATGCCACGGATCAGCGCCGCCGAAAAGGAGAGTTCGACCTTTGCCTGGGCGATGGCAATGGCGCGTTCGGCGATCTGGCCCTGTTCCCAGAGTTGCGAGTGGAACATCATCCAGGCGAAGAGCAGCGATCCCACCAGGTTTCCGGCCAGTACCACCACCCAGTTGCGCGCAATGTTCGACCAGGTTATGTGTCCGTGCAGGGCTGCTTTGGTCAGCAGGGAATTGCCGGTGAAGAGTTCCGCGCCGCAGATGACCACCAGAATCAGTCCCAGGGAAAAGACGCTGCCGGCGACAAACCGTGTCAGACCGTCGCCGATCACTCCTGCGGCATCATGGGTGACGATGGTGGCGAGCTGGGCACCGAAGGCGATATAGAATCCCGCCAACAGGCTCAGCACCAGGGTGCGCGAGGTTGATTGATTGAGCACCCGCTTGCCGTTTTCCGCAATCAGGCAGGTGGTTTCAGCGGGGGTTAAAAACCGTTTTTCCGAAGGTTTTTCCGGTAGAGGGCAGGGGGGGGATGAGTTCATCGGGCGCCTTTCCTTGAGCATTCCACTCACCGGAGCGAGTTTTTTTTGCCGCAAAGTCTAACATAGGCTTCAAATCTTGCCCACAACGACGATCGACTGATCGCTTTTTCTTTTTCGGAGCAGAATCCTGTGGAAAAAATGACACTGATCGATGATCGCTATCTGACCGATCCGCAGGCCGCTTCACGAATCTGCCGCCTTTTTCCCAGCCTTTTCTATTACAGTCGTATGGCCGGCATTGTCCTGCGCGCCAGTCGCCTGGCGAAACGCAACGCCTATGGTGATGACCTCTGGGTGTTGGACAGCTGGCGGATCGTGGAGGCCCTGGAGCGCGTCGGGGTGCGCTTCTCCATCGAGGGGCGCGAGTACCTGCGCGATCTCAATGGCCCCTGCGTTATTGTTGGCAATCACATGAGCACTCTGGAAACCTTCGTTCTCCCCTGCCTGATCTGGCCGTTCACCAAAGTGACCTTTGTCGTCAAGCGCAGTCTGGTCGAGTATCCGGTGTTTCGTCATGTCATGGTCAGCCGCAAGCCGGTTCTGGTTGAGCGAATCAATCCTCGCGAGGATTTCAAGGTGGTCATGGAAGAGGGCAAGGCGAGGCTTGGCGCTGGGCTTTCCGTGGTGGTGTTTCCCCAAACGACCCGCACCACGCGCTTTGACCCAGAGGAATTTAACAGCATCGGGGTCAAGCTCGCAAAGCGCGCCGGAGTACCCATTCTGCCCGTGGCGCTGAAAACCGATGCCTGGTCCAATGGCCGTTTTCTTAAGGATTTCGGCCCCATTAACCCGGATAAGATGGTGCATATCGCGTTTGGCGCGCCGCTCGAGGTAACCGGCAACGGCCAGGCGGAGCAGGAGACGATCATCGGATTTATCCAGGAAAAGCTCGAAAGTTGGACCTAATAATCTCGCCCCGCAAAACACCTGCAAGTTGCTGTGGTTAGGCCAATTCACAAACCCTATCTTTTTTGTTGAAAAAAAATACAAGAGCACATAAGATCAATAAAGTTTGTTTTGGGGAAAATCTAGTTTTTTCTTTGAAATTCGTAACTATTTAGCTGGAATGCCCTGTCACGCCGCAGGCGAGTTTTCACCGCAAGCGACGCCGACGCGGCCTGCGGTGTATGCTGAACAGTTACGGAAATTTTTTGTCCCGCAGCCCTTAGGTCTCGAGCCATGCAGTTGGAAGTTTCCCGCATAGCCGAATTGCTGAGTCGCCCCGTCCTCGCGGCGCGCCCCCTAGAGTTGCGCCGCGAAGGCGCGGTGTTCCTGGTGGGGGCCGGCCTGCCGGCGGAGGCCACTCTCGAAACGATATTCGACAGCGATTGCCAGCAGCCCGTTGAATTGCTCTGCTTTGCGTTTGATACCCCCGCTGCTCTAACTCAGGCGGCGGAACTGGTCGCATTGATCAAGAAAAATCTGCGCGGCTTCGTCCTGGCGCGCTTCGGATTCTTTCCCGACCACCGGCAACTGGAATTCGCCTACGCCCAAGGAATTGATCTGGTTGATATTGTCGCCCCGCCTCTAGCAGAAACCGGCACCCGGCTATCCACTGAGCACCTGCACGCCCTGGAAACGGCACAGGCGACCTTTCCTCGCTGGGCGGTGGCCGCAACCCTGCCTGCGGACGAGGTTGCATTCACCGCGCGCATGGCAGCCATGGATGAACTCATACGACGGCAGGTGGTACCCCTTGCGGCTCTGGATGCAAGCAGCGGCGCGGTCGCGGCCGAAGAAGTCCCCCGGATTTTTCGTCATCTGGCTGACTGCTGGCGACGTGGCGGCGTCACCTTGCGGCCCCTGCTGCCCCTGATCGAACTGACCACCCCTCTGCGGCACCCGGCGCCGCGGACTCTGGTCGGAAGCCTGTTCGGGCGAGCACAGGGGGCGCGCCTGCGTGCCGGCAGCGATCTGCGGCGCTTGCTGCGGGTGCGCCAGGTCGAGCAATCCTTCGACTCGGCGGGGCTGTGATGGATCCCTCCGAATTCGACAAACCCCTCAAGATCGATCGTCGCCCCATGTGGGTGATCCTTTCCGAGCGCACTCGGCGTTATCAGATCATCATCACATTGCTGGTTTTGGCAGCGCTCTTTTTTGGATTTGAGCCACCGACCGAACTGTCGCGGGAAGGTTATCGCGCTCTGGTTCTGTTCGGTGCCTGCACCTTTCTCTGGGTGAGCGGCCTGTTGCCCCTGGCGGTGACTTCCCTGCTCGCCCTGGCCGCCATCCCGCTGCTCGGCATTCTCGGGCGGCGCGAAACCTATGCCCTGTTCGGCAACGAGGCGGTCTTCTTCATTCTCAGCGCCTTTATTCTCGCGGCCGCCATGAGCGGCTCAGGTCTTTCCGCGCGCCTGGCTCGCGCCATGTTGTCGCGTTTCGGCAAAACGCCCGGCAGCCTCTCTTTGACCGTTTTTCTGCTCTCGGCGCTGCTCTCCTTTGCCATGAGCGAGCATGCGGTGGCCGCCATGATGTTTGCCATGGTTGCGGAAATTGTTCGCAGCCTGGGCTTGGAGCCGGGGCGCAGCAATTACGGCAAGTTGCTGTTCATGAGCATCGCCTGGGGCTGCGTCATTGGTGGCATCGCCACCTTTCTCGGTGGCGCGCGTGCCCCGCTGGCGGTGGGTATGTTGCGTGAGGCCACCGACCTGGATTTTACCTTCGTCGAATGGAGCGCCGCCGCTCTGCCCATCGTCTTGCCGTTGCTGCTGGTGGGTTATTTGTTGCTGCGGCGCTTGTTTCCCATCGATATCGACACGGTAGAGAAGGGCCAGCAATACCTAAAGCAACGCCGCCTGGAGATGGGGCGCATGAACCACCGCGAAATGATCGTGGCGGTTGTGATGGTGACGACCATTGCCTGCTGGATTTTTCTCGGCCGCACCCTGGGTCTGGCCAACATCGCCATTGTTGCGGTGGCGGTGCTCTTTGCCTTTCGCGTGGTGAACTGGAAGCAGATCGAAGATTACGTGAACTGGGGCGTGATACTCATGTACGGTGGTGCCATTGCCCTGGCTGCCTCCCTTGAACGCAGCGGCGCAGCGCGCTATCTCGCCGATACCGGTCTTTCGGGGCTGGCGGATTCGCCCCTTCTGGTGCTGGCGGTGATTGCGCTGCTTTCACTGTTTTTGACTGAGTGCATCAGCAACGCCGCGGTCATCGCCATGCTCATGCCTATCGCCATCAGCCTGGAAGGGAGCATGGGGCTCGATCCGCGGCTCATGACCCTGGTCATCGCCCTGCCGGCCGGACTGGCTTTCTGCCTGCCCATGGGCACCCCGGCCAACGCCATCGTCTTTGCTTCAGGGCATCTCAAAATGCGTGAGATGGTGCTGCCGGGCCTCATGATACAGGCACTGGCGATGCTCTTGTTTCTGCTCACCGTGCGCTTTGTCTGGCCGTGGATGGGCTTTGTCCTGCCCTGAATCAGGTGCAAGCTTGCCTGACACCGACGAAGCTGGCATGATGCCGCCATGACCCCCAAGCGTTATAATATTTTATCCGCGCACCTTAAGGAGCATTTCGGCGGGCGCGTCCACAAGATTTCCGTGGATGCCGGTCTGGGTTGCCCCAATCGGGGCGGCGGCCGTAGCGGCACGGGGTGCCTGTTCTGCGACCCTGGCGGTTCGGGTGCGGTGGGTATCGAGCGCGCCCTGCCCATCGGTGAGCAGATCGAGGCGGGCAAGGAAGTGATGCGCCGCAAATATAAAGCCTCGCGCTTTCTTGCCTATTTTCAGCCCTTTTCCAATACTGCGGCGGCGCCCGTGCGACTGCGCGCTCTCTACGATGAGGCTCTGGCTGTGGAGGATGTGGTCGGTCTGGCGGTCGGTACCCGTCCGGACTGCTGCCCGCCCGCAGTCCTGGATCTGCTTGCCGATTACCATCGCCGTACCTATTTGTGGCTGGAACTGGGCTTGCAGACGGTGCATGAAACCAGCCTTGTTTTTTTGCGCCGCGGCCATGACTATCGCACCTTTCTCGATGCCTATGCGGGCGCCGTTGCGCGCGGGCTGCGGGTTTGTGTGCATGTGATTCTCGGTCTGCCGGGGGAAAGTCGCGCGCAGATGCTCGCCACCGCTGATGAAATGGCGCGGCTGAGGGTCGCGGGCATCAAGATTCATCTGCTGCACGTACTGGCGGGAACGCCCTTGGGAGCGCTTTATGAGCAGGGGGAAATCGCGGTGCTAGGGCAGGATGAATATGTACGGCTGGCTGCCGATTTCATTGAGCGGTTGCATCCACAAACCCTCATCCAGCGGCTGACCGGGGACGGCCCGCGCGATCTGCTGCTGGCGCCGCTGTGGTCCTTGAACAAATGGGAAGTACTCAATGCCATTGATGCAGAGCTGGCGCGGCGGGGAGTCCGACAGGGCGCGCGCTGCGCGTTTTTATAGGGCGGCGGTGAGGGGAAAAAGATGCTTTGGCGGCAATCCTAACGTTGCTGCGCGCGACTGGTTTCAGGCTGCGGCGGGATGATGCCGTCGGCTTGGCCCCAGGAAATGAACAGCAGGCAGGCCCAGACGATTCCGACCAGAAGAACGATGAATTTTGTCATATCTACCACATCCGCAAGTATTGTTCGGCGGTTAAATGAAAGTTTAAGATTCGACTAATGAGTCGTGGGCGAGTGGTTAAAAAAATACACAATCACTGATGGAAAATCAAGAGGAAAGTCTTTGTTTTTCCAAACAAAATTGTCGCCAAACGACAACAGCTTGCCGCTGCCGCGCGCTTCGTGGTAGCCTGCACCTCTCATAGTCCGTCCCCAACCCCCGATTGTAACTATTCGGCAACGTCCGACAGGACCGCAGGGTGCGGCGGTTGAGTGCTGCGGCAAATGTTTGAGCCGCAGGTGAGTTTTTGCCGCACGCGATGCCGCCGNGGCGGTTGAGTGCTGCGGCAAATGTTTGAGCCGCAGGTGAGTTTTTGCCGCACGCGATGCCGCCGTACCCTGCGGTGCATGCTGAACAGTTACCCCCGATTTTGGAAGCCTGATTTCGCATTCTCCATGGACCTGTCCCTGCTCAATCCACAACAGCTCGAAGCCGCTCGTCACGGCGAAGGCCCTCTGCTGATTCTCGCCGGCGCCGGCTCGGGCAAGACCCGTGTCATCACTTGCCGCATCGCGCATCTCAGCGCGGAGCGTGGCGTGGCGCCACACAATATTCTTGCGGTGACTTTCACCAACAAGGCGGCACGCGAAATGCGTGAGCGCGTCGAGGAGATGCTCGGCAGGAAAGGCTGCAAGGCCATGGTGATCGCCACCTTTCACTCCCTGTGTGTGCGCATTCTGCGTGAAGATATCGAGGCGCTGGGCTATAAAAAAAATTTTTCCATCTATTCGACGGCCGATCAGGTGCGCTTGGTGAAAGATCTCATGCAGCAGGTCGATATCGACGGCCGCAAGTTTGACGCTGAGCGCGTGCTCTACGCCATTTCCGACGCCAAGAACCGTCTGGTGCCGCCGGAAAAGTTCGCCGTCAAGTACCACGACGATTACGAGTATATGGCCGCCGAAATCTACCCCCGCTACCAGAAGTCGCTAAAGGCGTTCAACGCGGTGGACTTCGACGACCTGATCATGCTTGTCGCGCGCCTGCTGCGCGAATATCCCGCTGTGCTCGAGAAATACCGCGAGCGCTTTCGTTACATTCTCGTCGACGAGTATCAGGATACCAACGCCGCCCAGTATCTGCTGCTCAAGCTGCTCGCCGGCGGCCACCACAACCTGTGCGTGGTCGGTGACGACGACCAATCCATTTACGGCTGGCGCGGCGCCGATCTTGGTAACATTCTTGAGTTCGAACGGGATTTTCCCGCTGCGCGGGTCGTCAAGCTCGAGCAGAACTACCGCTCCACGGGCAATATTCTCGCCGCCGCCAATTCCGTGATCAAGAACAACACAAAACGCCGCGAGAAAGCTCTGTGGACCTCCGACGGCGCCGGCCCCAAGGTCGATTATCTGCTCTGCGAGGACGAGGAGGACGAGGCGCGCGCGGTGATGGAGCGCATTCACGGCGAACGTTTCCGGCAAGAGTTAAGCTACTCCGATTTCGCGATTCTCTACCGCACCAACGTGCAGTCACGCTCCTTTGAAGAGCAACTACGCTACGAAAACATCCCTTACGTGCTTATCGGCGGCCAGCAGTTTTTTGACCGCAAGGAGGTCAAGGACTGCATCGCCTACCTCAAAGTGCTGGTCAACCCCCGCGATGAGGTCAATCTGCTGCGCATCCTCAATTATCCCAAGCGCGGCATCGGCGAAACCACCGCCGACCGTCTCATCCGCCATTCGGCCAAACATAGCCTGCCCCTGTGGCAGGTGCTCAAAGAGGCAGCCGGCCTGGAAGATCTCGGCGAGAAGGCACAGGAATCCATCGCGGGTTTCGTGACCCTCATGGAGCGCTACCGGCAACGTTTCAACCGTCACGGCCTGATGGTCGAAACCCTGCGCGAACTTGTCGCCGAGTTGCGGTTGGAGCAGGAAATCTACCGCACCGTCGATGATCCCAAGAAGGCACGCCGCCGCGTCGAAAACATGGAAGAAGTGGCCAATGCCATGGCCTCCTATCTGGAACGCGACGAAAGCCCCTCGTTGCCGGGTTTCCTGGAGAAAGTCTCGCTGCTCGACGATGATCGACCGGGTCGCGATTCCAAGGAGCGCAAACTCCAGCGCGACGCAGTGGTGCTTATGAGCATTCATTCGAGCAAGGGCCTGGAATTTCCCCAGGTATTTCTAGTGGGCATGGAGGAGGAATTCCTGCCCCACAAAAAGACCCTCACGGAAACCTTCAACCTCGACGAAGAACGCCGCCTGTGCTACGTCGGCATTACTCGCGCGCGCCGCAATCTGGTGCTCACCGGCGCGCGCCGCCGCAAAAAGTACGGCGAAATGCAACCGCGCGTACCTAGCCGTTTTCTTGATGAAATCCCCACCGAACTCCTCAATTCCTGCCGCAGCGAGCAGCCGCCCGAACTTCCTGCCGAAGAAAAGGAGCAGCGCGCTTCCAAGGCGTTTGCCAATATCATGGATATCCTGGGGGATTGACGAACGGCCGTTGGTCCTTCAGTTCCGGTTTTTTTTTGTGATCTGTCGAAATGTGACTAGCGCGGATATGTTTTGGTCGACCGCCCCGCCTTGCCTCGCGATGGGGCGTTGCCGCGAACGATTTGCCTTGGCCCTTGATTTTTCGCCAAAAAACAGCGTATGTTTAGCAGAAGCGGTGTGCTTCCGGTTGCCGGAAGTCGTGAGATCTGAACCGCGAAATTCAACCGAAATTCAACGATTGGTCGAGAAAAGGGGAAGAGTCCGATGAAGGGAATTATGCTTTTTTTTGCCTGCCTGCTGTTGATCGCACCTGCCGCATTTGCCGAAATTGTCGCCCGGCCGGACATGAGTGATTGTGAACGAAGGTGCGTGGATCTCTATGGACCGTCCATTGATCAGGCCTCCAAGGACAGCCGGGCCACCTACAGCGAACGCCGTTCCCGTGTTTTTCAGGGAGGGGAACAGCTGAATGCGTGTCTGCAAGCCTGTACCGAGGGTGGTGGTGCGGTGGCTGAGCCTGCCCCTGCTCCTGCTCCGCCTGTTGTGGAAGAAGAGGTCGTGGAGCAGTCCGGACCGCCTGCCCATGCACCCGCCCGCGGTCGCCGCTAAGCCACATTGTCCTCCACATGAATTTAAAGCCGAAGGCCAGGTCTGAGCAGACCTGGCCTTCGGCTTTTGTAACTGCTGAGCATACGCCGCAGGGCGCGCGGTCAATTCGCCCAGGAGGATTGATCCAGAAGGGCCCGGGACTTTTCGTGTGAACCCCAGGCCGCCGGTGCAGAGGGTCGTTTCAAGACGCCACTCTCTGGCGTTGCGCTCGCCTGCCGCAGGGTGAAGCGGGCCAGCATCTGCCGCAATTGCTCGGACTGGCTGGAGAGTTCCTCCGCGGCAGCAGCGCACTCCTCGGCGTTGGCGGTGTTCTGTTGGGTGACCTGGTCGATCTGGTTCAGCCCGACATTGACCTGCGAGATTCCCTCGGACTGCTCGCGCGCGGCGGCGGCCATCTCGCCTACCAGATCGCTCACGCGGGTGACCCCGATTACCATTTGATCCAGGGCTGCAGCGGTTTTTTCAGCGATGCCGGCGCCGTTGGCGGTTTTATCCACCGAGCCCTCGATCAGCTCGGCGGTTTCCCGCGCCGCCCGCGCACTGCGCGCCGCCAGATTGCGCACCTCTTCGGCCACCACCGCGAAGCCCTTGCCGTGCTGCCCGGCGCGTGCCGCTTCGACGGCGGCGTTAAGGGCCAGCAGGTTTGTCTGGAAGGCGATTTCATCGATGACTTTGATAATCTTTGAAATGCTCTGACCGGCGGTATTGATCTCGCCCATGGCGGTGACCATTTGGCGCATCTGCCCCGTGCCCTCCAGAGCTGCTTGTTTCATCTCCCCCGCCAGGCGATCAGCCTGGACCGCATTGTCGGCGCTGTGCTTGATCTGCGCGGCCATTTCGTTCATCGACGCGGCGATTTCTTCCAGAGAGCTGGCCTGTTCGGTGGCACCCTGGGAGAGTGACTGGCTGGTGTCGGACACCTGCCCCGCGCCCCCGGCGATTTGCAACCCGGCCGACTGGATCTGGCCCATAACCAGGTTGAGGTCATCGCTCACCTTTTTCAACGCTCCGCGCACTTGATCCTGGCCGTCGCGGGGGTGAATGCTCAGGTCGAGGTTGCCGGCGGCAAGTTTCTGTAAAGAGCCGATCACTTCCTGCTTGAGATTTTCGGCAAAGGTGTCCATGGCGCGGGCCATCTGGCCGATTTCGTCGCGCCGGTTCAGGTTGAGACGCGTATCGAGACGCCCTTTTTCCATCTCTTCAATCATGGTGAGGGTTTTTTTCAGGGGGGTGGCGACACTGCGCGCCACCAGCGTCACCAGAACCAGCATGACGGCGATAGTCACCCCGATCACCGCCGCCGCAGTCCAGAACATGCGGCTGAGCAGCGCCTGGATATCGTCGATATACAGGCCGCCGCCGATGATCCAGCCCCATTCAGGCAACAGCTTGATGAAGGAGGTTTTGTCCACGGGTTCATCAAATCCGGGGACCGGCCATTGATAATCGACATAACCCTCGCCGGCGCTGCGCGCCACTTCGACCATTTCCACAAACAGCGCTTTGCCATTGGGATCGCGACTCTCCGCCAGGTTTCGGCCATCCAGGGCAGGATTGATGGGGTGCATGACCATGCGTGGTGTCAGGTCGTTGATCCAGAAATAATTGTCTCCCTCAAAGCGCACGTCGCGCAGGGCGTCCAGCGCGCGCTGCTGGGCCTCTTCGCGCGTCAGGTGCCCGGCCTGGGCCTGCTTGGCGTAGTGGTTGACCACGCCCCAGCCGGATTCGACGATATGGCGGATTTCGTTTTGCTTGGCCTGGTAGAAATTGTCGCGCGCCTGCATATAGACCCAGGCAATGGCCAGGGTAAAGGCCAGCATGATCAGCGCGCTGAGTAAATAAATTTTGGTGCCCATGCGCAGATTATTCAAGGTTGTCTCCTTTGGTCGTGTGGGACGGCAGATTCTGAAGATAGATGCGGCATTGAAGATAATCGCCGCCGCAATAAAGGATCATGGCTTCGATGTTGGTACTGTTGGATTCATAGCAATAACATTGGAGCAGGGGGCGGGGGATGAAAGGGCAGCGAATCGCGACCTCCGGCGGATTTGATGCAAGTTTGGTCGAGGGCTTTTTTTCCATCACAAGGTTTTCCTGTACTTCGGGCAAAAGCTGAGCGGTTTGGTCGGCGACCGGATCTTTCGCTACTCTGACATATCAAGCTTTGTGCCAGTCCAGAGGGTCGTGCAGAAAAACCGTCGCGCTCTTTAAAGAGAAAGAAAAACATTTGAAAAACAGGAGATTCAGGGCAATCTTCGGTTGCAGGTGCGCCAATGCGTGCCGTGCGCGGCTTGTGCCATGTCACACAAGCGTGACCGGTCAAAGTGTGCCATGTCACGGTTTCTAATCCTTCGGCGCGCTCCCTTCGTCGAGTTTGCGATAGACCGTGCGGCGACTGATCCCGAGCATGCGCGCGGCCTTGGTCTTGTTGCCGCCCGCGGCGGAGAGTGCCCGACGGATGCAGGCGAGACTGGTTGCCTCATCGGGCGCGGACGCGTTCTCTCCGGCGGTCATCTCAGCCGGCAGGTGCTCGACCTCGATGCGGCCGTTGCGGCAGAGAATGCAGGCATGTTCGAGGGCATGCTCCAATTCACGCACATTGCCGGGCCAGGGATAGGCCAGTAACAGGTTCATGGCGGCAGGCGCAACGTCTTGCACCTCTCGGCCGAGCTTTTGGTTGAACTGGTGCAGAAAATGGCTGACCAGAGGCGCAATGTCCTCACGTCGTGCGCGCAGTGGCGGCAATTTTACCGTCACCACTTTGAGACGGTAAAACAGGTCTTCACGGAACTCGCCGCGGCGAATCCGCTCCGTTAAATCCTGATTGGTCGCGGCGACCACACGCACGTCCACGGGGATGGGAGTTGTCGTTCCAACTCGCTCGATTTCCTTTTCCTGAAGAACGCGCAGCAGGCGCAGTTGCAGGGCGGGGGATATGTCGCCGATTTCGTCGAGAAACAGAGTCCCACCCTGAGCCGCCTCGAAGCGTCCGATTTTGTCCTTGACCGCCCCGGTAAACGCGCCGCGCACGTGACCGAACAATTCGCTTTCCAGAAGATTTTCCGAGAGTGCGGCGCAATTGACGCGGATCATCGGTCCTTCGCGGCGCGGACCGCCTTCGTGCAGGGCGCGCGCCACCAACTCCTTGCCGGTGCCGCTTTCACCGGTGATCAGTACCGTGGTCGGAACCTCGGCCAGGGTTTCCAGCAATTCGTAAACGTCCTGCATGGCGGCGCTGGCGCCCACCAGGTCGTGAAAACTCGGGCGTTCCTGCATGCGCCGCTCCAGATTGTCCAACCGGGTTTCGTCCCGGATGACCAGCATCGCCCCGCGATGCTCGTTGTGCGCGCCGCGCAACGGTGCCGCCGACAGGGAAACAATGCGGCGGCCGTGGCAGGCGTGAACGCACTCGATCCGTTCGCGCTCCAGGGGGCGGCGGCGCTCGAGGCTTTGCCGCAGCAGATCGAAGCAGGTGCCGCCGCACAGGCCGAGATCCTCAAGCTTGCGCCCCGCCAGTTCTCCCGAAATACCGCATATATGGCGCGCCGCCTCATTGGCCTGAACCAGCCGCAGTTGATGGTCGGTGGTGAGGATGGCGTCCTTGACACTGCGAAAGACCGCTTGCAGATCCGCCTGAAGCTTCTCCTTTTCGTCGCGCAGCGCCTTGTATTGCAGCGCTTTGTCCGCGATGCGCAACAGCGCCTCGCGCCGCACCGGCTTGGACAGATAATCGTAGGCACCGAGACGCAAGGCTTCGGCGGCGCTGCTCACCTCGGGCGCGCCGGTGATCATGACGACCGGCAGCGTTAGCCCACGGCGGCGAATTTCCTCCAGAAGCTCGATGCCGTTGCGCCCCCCGAGAATGATGTCGCAGAAAACCAGATCATAAGTTGTGCAGGAAAGTCTCTCCAGAGCCTCTTCATAGCTTTCCGCCACATGCACCACGCGCTCCGGTGCCGGCAGAAAGCGCGAAAAGGTGTAGCGGATGCTTTCCTCGTCATCGACGATAAGGATGTGCTGGGGCATAGTCGTTCCTTTGTCGCTGTTCAGCATGCACTGCAAGGCAAATCAAGGGTAACGCGCGTCCACTCGCCTTGGCTACTTTCGATGGTCAGGCGCCCGCCATGGTCGCGCACGATGCCGTGACTGATGGAGAGGCCGAGCCCGGTGCCCTTGCCTGAGGGCTTGGTGGTGAAAAAGGGGTTCATGGCTTTGTCGAGATGAGCGGCGGCTATGCCCGTGCCGCGATCGAAGATGCAGGTGCGCACCCTGGGTTGTCCCTGTTCTTCGACAAGCACGGCGGAAATTTCCAGGTGCTTGCCGGCCGCGCCTGCGGCAAATTTCTCGTTGAGGGCAAAGAGAGCGTTGCTCAGCAGATTGAGAAACACCTGCTGGATCTGTTGCGGATGCACCCGCACCGGCGGCAGATCCAGCGGCAGGTCGATCAGAGTTTCAACGCCATGGCGGCGCAATTGCGTTTCGACCAGCACCAGAGCGTCCAGAAGAATTTCACACAACAACACCGGTTTTTTTTCATCCTGGCTGTCGCGGGCAAAGCTCAGCAGATTGCGCACAATGGTGGCGATGCGTTCGGCTTCATGGCCGATACGGCGAGCCAGATCCACTTCGGTTCCGGCCTTCGGCAGGCTGTCGCCGAGTAGTTCGGCATAGTTGATGATGCCGTTGATGGGGTTGTTGATCTCGTGCGCTACCCCCGCTGACAATTCACCCAGGGCGGCCAAATGCGCCTGGCGGGAGTTTTCTTTCTTGGGGGTTTGATTCTCGAAATGCAGAATGACGCCGGAGACCTGGCCGGGAGCACTTCCGGGCACGGGAAACGAGCGTACTTCCCAGGCTCGGCCGTCCTTGGTGTCCAGGTGCATGGCGGCGGCGGTTCCAGAGGCAAAGCTGTCGCGCGCCGGGCAGGGTTCACAGGGGTGGCTGCGGTTGCGCCAGGTTTCAAAGCAATGACTTTCAGGCAGCGTTTCGAGGGCCGGGGCAAGGTGCCGGGCACCCTGGTTGCTCCAGCGGATGCGCAGGTCGGGGCCGATCAGAACCAGGGGGTCCGCAATCGCATTGAGCAGGGTCTGGCTGAGGCGATGGTTCTCTTCGGCCAGGTCGCAGGTGCGGGAAAAATGAATCAAAATCACCCCTCCCGCTGCGGCAAAACTGAAATAGGCACCGAGGAGAAAGCCCCAGGGCGCAATCTCGGGGATGGTGGAAAGAAGCGGATAGTTGGCCCGATGCAGACCCCAGAGGATAAATGTCCAACCGGTGAGGTGGCGCCCCAGCGGGTACACGTCGATTTGTCTGAGGATGATGATCCCCGTGGTGATGGCCGCCAAGGCATGAAATAGATAGGAGGGCATAAGAAAAAGCCAGGAATCTCCACCTCTGAACAGCAGTACCCAGATGGCGCATAACAGAGCACCTGCCGTCCAGATCCGCGGCTGCCGGCCCTCGACAAAGGCGTATCCTCCTGCCACCAGCAAAAGGGAACTGGCAAGCAGACAGAATTCCCGGGCGAGAGGCAATGTCGACGCCTCGGGGAACAGACCGGCGGTCAGGGCCAGCACGAAGCACAGAGCATAGAGCGCCCAGCACCAGGCCCAGAGCGCCAGGTGAGGTTTACGGTCCCGGGCGAACAGAGATGCAAAAACCAGAACCAAAACCGTGCTGCCGCACAGGGAGGCAATCTGGGAAGGAATCAGCCAGGTGTTCATAGGGTTGTCATTTTTCGCTCATTCAAAATTTTGACCTTGTCCCTGGATTCATCAGGTGGGCGGCTTGGTTTTTACACTTTTTGTGCCAAAGGTTTATGCTGTTTCAGCACCCACCGTAAATGAAAAGTTAGGCGAACTTTGCGACTTTGGAAGAAAAAAAACAACATTAGGTCGCCGTAGATTTAAAGTGTTTCAATTTCAAGTGGTTGCCTTCATGTGGTGGTTGTCTTCGCCTTGACAAGAGGCTGTGCTGCCTTACAATTTGTGCTGGATTTGTTTGTCATTCCGAAGGCTTTGCGCGGTGGGAAAAATATGAAGACGTTTATTCGCAGGTTTCGACCTTGGATCCGGGCGGGCTTTTACCTGTGGCTGGCGGTCAGTCTGATCCCCGCCGGAGCCGGAGCCGAAACCCTGACCCTTGAGCGGGCCCTGGCTCTGGCCCGCGCCGACAATCCGGCTCTGGCGGAAGCCGGCGCCCGCATTGCTCAGGCCCGAGCGGTTCGCGACGAAAGCCGCGCCGCATTCTGGCCGCAGCTCGATGTCGGGCTTGAATATGTGCGCGGCGACGCGCCCTCGGCCTACCTGTTCAAAACCATCGACGCGCGCCAGTTGCCCGAAGATGTGGATTTCAACAATCCCGGTCGTTTCGACAACCTGGAGACCTTTCTTGAAGCGCGTCTCAACCTTTTTTCCGGCGGCCGCGACAAGCTGCGCTACGAACAGGCCGGTGTGCGCCTGGAACAGGCCCGCAGTGTCCACGCCAGTGTGGAAAATGATCTGAGCGCGGCGGTGATCGATACCTTTCTCGCTCTGCTTTCGGCCCGGGATCGGGTGGCCATTGCGAGGCAGAGCACCGCCGTCCTGGAACGAGAGGTCGAGCTGGCCGAGGTGCGCTACGCAGGGGGCAGTCTTCTGCGTTCCGACCTGTTGTCCCTTGCCGTGCGCCTGGCTGAGGCCCGTTCCGCTCAGGTGCGGGCACGAGGTGTCGAGCAGCGCTTGCAGGCGGCTCTGGCGGTGCTGCTGGGGCGCGGCGCCGAGGCCGCTTTCGAACCCGTGGGCGCCGCATGGGATTTTTCCATTCCTGCTGCGTATTCCGAGGCGCTTGAGCGTGCTCTGCGCCAGAGGCCCGAGTTGGCTGCGGCCGCCCAGGAGCGCGAGGTCACCCGCCTGGAAGAGGCTGTGGTGCGGGCCGAATTTCTGCCGCGACTCGATTTGCAGGCGCGTCTTTATCATGACGACCCGGATTTCGCTTACGACGATGACCAGATCAACTGGACCCTGGGTGCCCAACTGCGCTGGAATGTTTTTTCGGGGTTTGCCACCCGCGCACGTGCGGCCCGCGTGTCGGGGCAGGCCCAGGAAAGCCGGTCCGCCCAGCGACGTTTGCGACAGCAGGTTGAGCTGGAGGTTCGCCAGGCCTGGCTGACCCTGGACGAGGCCCGCGCCAACCAAACCCTTGCCGAGACGGCGGCGGCTCATGCGGAGCAGGCTTTTGACCAGGTACGGACTCAGTTTTCCGGTGGCGCCGTGGCGGTCACGCGCTATCTTGATGCCGAGCTGACGCTTCAGCGCAGCCGCGTCAATGTTGCCGCGGCAAACCGGGACCGGCAGAGGGCCCTGGCGGAATTGGCCCGCGCCCTGGGAGAGTTGGGGCCCTCGCAGGGTGCGCAAGGCGCCCAATCTTCTTCGACAGAAAGGACAAGCGATGGGCAAAACCCTTAAACGGCTGGCGCCGGTGCTGATCGGCGGCTTGGTGCTCATCCTTCTCATCCTGTATATGGGTGGGGTGTTCCGCACGGGGCTCATCGGTCCGCAGGATAGCCGCACTCTGGAGCCGCTTAGAGTGCAAGAAGGGGATCAGCGCGTGCAGGCGCGCCTCGTCCAACGATCCCAGAGTCATGCGGCGGTGGGCACGGTACAGTCGCGCACCGAGGGGCATGTCGCGGCGCAGGTCATGGCCCGGGTGCAAAGTGTCGCGGTGCGTTCGGGAGAAGCGGTGACCCTCGGGCAACTGCTGATGGAGCTCGATGATCGCGAATTGAGCGCCCGCCGGCAGCAGACGCGTGAGGCGCTCAATGCCGCTCGACAGCAACAGGTTCAGGCCGAGCGACAGGTCGAGGCGGCGGCCGCCGTTTATCAACGGGCGCTGGCGCAGCATCAGCGCATCAGTCAATTTCTCGCGGCTGGTGCCGCGACCACGCAGGACATGGAGCAGGTCGAAGCCGAACTGCGCCAGGCCCAGGCCGCCCAGGCCCAGGCCGAAGCCGCCGTGCACCAGGCGCGGGCGGGAATTGAGCAGGCTCGGCAGCGTCTTGACGAAGCCGAAGTTGCGCTCGGGCACGCGCGCATTCTCAGTCCCCTGGCCGGGCAGGTGGTGGAGCGGCATGTTGATCCGGGCGACCTGGCCCTGCCGGGCAAAATCCTCCTGACGCTGCACAGCGGTACCGCCCTGCGGTTGGAGGCACTGGTTCCCGAAGGCTTGATCGGACGGCTGGCCCTGGGGCAGGAGGTGGATGTCGAGATTGCCGGACAGGATTTGATCGGTCGGGTGGATGAAGTGGTACCGGCCGCCGATCCCCAAGCCCGTACTTTTCTCGTCAAAGTGAGCCTGCCCCAGACCGCTTCGCTCTATCCCGGCATGTTCGGGCGCCTGAGCGTACCCCTGGATCCACGCCCGGCGGTGCTGGTGCCGGCGCAGGCGGTGCAGCGCGTCGGCCAGTTGGAGATGGTGCGAATCGAAGATGACGCTCAGGTAAGGACCCTGCTGGTCACGACCGGCGCGCGAATCGGTGGGGAGGTGGAGATTCTTTCGGGTCTCAAGGGTGGGGAGACCTTGCTGATGGGTGGAGCCCAGCCATGAGCCGGCAATCCGAAGCCGCGCCCGAGGGCCTGATCGCCCGCCTGGTGGCGCCTTTTTTGCGCCCCCAGCCGCCCGTGCTGTTCATGATCCTGGCGTTGAGTCTGGGCCTGGCGGCGTTGTTTCTGACGCCGCGCGAGGAAGAACCGCAGATCGTCGTGCCCCTGGCCGATGTCTTTGTCCAGGCTCCGGGCGCTTCGGCCCGCGAAGTCGAGCAATTGGTGGCCACGCCCTTGGAGAAGCTGCTCTGGCAGATCGACGGGGTGGAATACGTCTACTCCATGTCGCGCGATGGTCAGGCCCTTGTCACCGTGCGGTTTCATGTCGGCGAGGACCGCGAGCGCTCCCTCGTCAAACTGCACAATAAAATCAGTATGAACATCGACCAGGCGCCGCCCATCGTCACCGGCTGGGTGATCCGCCCGGTTGAAATTGATGACGTGCCCATCGTCAACCTGACCCTCTATTCCAGGCATTACAACGACTTTGAGTTACGTCGCATCGGACAGGAGGCGTTGGCGCACCTCACCGAGGTCGAGGACATTTCACGTTCGGAGTTGGTGGGCGGGCGCGACCGTGAGCTGCGCGTCGAACTTGACGTATCGCGGCTTGCCGCCCGCTCGGTTGCGCCCTTGCAGGTGCTTGAGAGCCTGCGCGCGGCCGATGCGGCGGTGCAGGCGGGAAGCTTCGATCTGGTGGACCAACGCATCGGCGTGACGGGCAGCGCCTTTTTGCAGAGCGCCCGCGAGGTTGAGGAGCTGGTGGTCGGCGTACATGCCGGGCGTCCCGTTTACCTGCGCGATGTGGCACGCGTTCTGGACGGCCCCGAAGAGTCCTGGAACTATTCGCGCATCGGCTTTTCTGCCCTGTTTCTGGAGGACAATCCCGATCACCCCGCCGCCGTCCTTGCCCCGGATGAAATCTCCCCGGCCGCGGCTCTGGGCGCTTTCCCGGCGGTTACCCTGGCTCTGGCGAAGAAAAAAGGCAGCAATGCCGTGGATGTCGCCGCCGCCATTCTCGAGCGGCTTGAAGAGCTCAAGGGAACGGTCATTCCCGACGACGTGGTGGTGGAGGTGACGCGCAACTACGGCCAAACCGCCCAGCAGAAAGTCAACGAACTTCTCACCTCGCTGTTTTTCGCCGTGGCCACGGTGGTTGTGCTGCTGGGCATGACACTGGGTCGCCGGGAAGCCCTGATCGTCGCCGTGGCTGTGCCGGTGAGCTTTTCCCTGGCGCTGTTCGTCAATTATCTATTCGGCTTTACCATCAATCGCGTCACCCTCTTTGCTTTGATTCTCTCTTTGGGCCTGGTGGTTGACGATCCCATCACCAATGTCGACAACATTCAGCGCCATATTCTCGGTCGTCGCCGCAAGCCACGCGAGGCCACGCTGTTCGCCATCGGCGAAGTGCTGCCGCCTGTGCTGCTTTCGACCCTGGCAATCATTATTTCTTTTACGCCGATGTTTTTCATCACCGGCATGATGGGGCCCTACATGGCGCCCATGGCCGCCAACGTACCCCTGACCGTCATCTTCTCCACGCTTGCGTCCCTAACCTTGGTGCCCTGGCTGGCCTATACTCTGCTTCGCCGCCGGGTGGAAAATGCCGCCGGTACCCAAGCTGAGGGTGAAGATGTCGTGCCTGGCTGGGTGCGGCGCGGCTATGAACGGATGGTCTCGCCGTTTCTCGGCGCGCGTGTGTGGCGCTGGGCTCTGGTCGGGGGCATTCTGCTCCTGCTCGGCGTGGCTCTGGCGTTGCCCCTGCTGCGCCTGGTGCCTTTGAAAATGCTGCCCTTTGACAACAAGAACGAACTGCAACTGGTGCTCGATTTGCCCGAGGGCAGCACTCTGGAAGCCACCGACCGGGTGGTGCGCGATTTTGAGGCCTATCTGCGCGGCGTTCCCGAGGTCACAAATTTTGTCTCCTATGTCGGCAGTCCCTCACCCATGGATTTCAACGGCCTGGTCCGCCACTATTATCTGCGCCAGGAACCCCATCTGGCAGACATTCGGATCAATCTGGCCGACAAGGACAAGCGGCGCATGCAAAGCCATGCTCTGGCTCTGCGCCTGCGCAGCGATCTCGAAGAGTTGGCGCAGCGCCACGGCGCCGCTCTGAAAATCGTCGAAACGCCTCCGGGGCCGCCGGTGTTGGCCACGGTGGTGGCGGAAATCTACGGCGCACCGGGTGTCGAATACGTTCAATTGATGTCTGCGGCGCAGCAGGTGCGCAGGCTCATGGAGGACGAATCCTTCGTTGTGGATGTGGATACCATTATCGAAACGCCGCGCGCGCGCCTGGATTTTACCCCCGACAAGGAAAAGTCTGCCCTGCACGGCATCAGCACCGCCGCCCTCACGCAAACTCTGGCCCTGGCGGTCGGTGGTTTCGCTCCGGCCACCCTGCACCTCGACGGCGAGCGCCAGCCCCTGTTCATCAATGTCATTCTGCCACGCGAGCAGCGTTCCGGCGCCGAAGCCCTGGGGCAACTCTCGCTGGTCGGTGCCGCCGGCAAACCCGTGCCCTTGGTGGAACTGGGAAGATTTGAGAAGGTGTCCGAGGCGCAGACCATTTACCACAAGAATCTGCGTCCGGTGGTCTATGTCACCGCCGAAATGGCAGGGCAGGCGCCGGGCGAGGCGATTCTCGACATGCAGAAGCGCCTGCGGGACGAGCCCTTGCCGGCCGGCGTCGAGGTCCAGTGGGCAGGCGAGGGCGAGTGGGAAATCACATTAAGGGTGTTTCGTGATCTGGGCTTGGCTTTCGGGGCGGCCATGGTGGGCGTCTATATTCTGCTGGCTTTGCAGACCGGGTCATTTTTCCTGCCCCTGCTCATTCTCCTGGCGGTGCCCCTCACGGTCATCGGCATCATGCCCGGATTCTGGCTGCTCAATCTGCTCCTCGACCGCCCCGTGGGCGGTTTTGCCGATCCGGTATTCTTCACCGCCACGGGCATGATCGGCATGATTGCCCTGGGCGGTATCGTCATCCGCAACGCCGTGGTGCTTATCGATTTCATTCGCGGTTCTCTCAATGAAGGTCTGGCCCTGCGCGAAGCCATCCTCGAGAGCGGCGCCACACGTTTGCGCCCTATTGTCCTCACCGCCATGACCACCGCCTTGGGCGCCTGGCCCATCACCCTCGATCCGATTTTCTCGGGTCTGGCCTGGGCGCTGATCTTCGGCCTGTTTTCCTCGACCCTGTTTACCCTGATCGTCGTGCCGGTGGCGTTTTATGCGGTTTATCGCAAGCGCTATGAAGGGTAAATCTCAGACCAGGCCCGCCTCATTGAAATGGCGGCTGTATTTCTGGTCGCTGGTACAGATGTGCTCGGCGATCCAGTTGCAGAGAAAGCGCAGGACTTCCAGGGAGAGGATGAACTCGTCGTTGCGGATGCGGCGTTGCAGGTCCAGCGCCTTTTCGGTGAAAATGCGGTGCTCTGCCTTGTGCTCGCGGAGTTCAGGATACTCATAGGCAAGCATGTATTTTTCTTCCGTGGAGAAATGGGTGAGGGTGTAATCCACCATTTCATCGACGAACAGCGCCAGGGTGTGCTGAGCTTTTTTGTCGATGATTGCCTCTTGCAGTTGGTTGAACAGGTGGAAGAGGTGCTGGTGTTGTCTGTCGATCTTGTCGATGTTGACACTATAGTCTGCTTTCCATTCAATAGCCGGCACGGCGGACTCCTTTTCCTTTGACACGGTGGTTTGAATTTCTTAATTCCACCAGATTTTGGATTAGCTGTCAAAGAAAACCGGATCAGGGATTGGCGTTCGCGAGCCACCTGTCAATGAATCAACCGTCGTACCATGAGAGCAATGGCCAGAGGGGCGGCCAAGGCGGTGAAAAGAATCAGGTAGGCAAGGCTCAACCACAGCTCGGGGTGCCAGGCATGCAGAGCGCAGGCGCGCGCCAGAGCCACCAGGTGGGTGAGGGGCAGGATTTGCGCCAGGGCCTGGGCCCAGGCCGGCAGGTTGGCCAGGGGAAAGAAGGTGCCGCTGAACAGAAACATGGGGGTGATGATCAAAAAGATCGGCACGTTGAAGGTTTCGATATTAGGCATCAGTCCGGTGCAGATCATCCCCAGTGCGCCAAACGCCAGTCCCCCGAGCAGGGCCAGGGGCAGCAGCCACAAAGCGCTCGGAAACGCCAGCAGGCCGAAAGCGCTGATCACGCTCCCCATGAGCAGCGTGGCAATGACCGATTTGGTGGCGGCCCACACCAGTTCGCCGAGGATGATTTCTTCGAGGTTGAGCGGCGTGGCGAGCATGGCATCGAAGGTTTTCTGGTAGTACATACGCACAAAGGAGTTGTAGGTGGTTTCGAAAAACGCATTGTACATGATGGCCACCGACAGCAGGGCCGGAGCGATGAAGGCCAGGTAGGATATTTCGCGTCCGGCATAGCTGAGGGTGCCGACCATGACCGCCAGGCCCACACCGAAGGCCAGAAGATAGAGCAGGGGCTCGAGCAGCGGCGGCAGGAAGCTGATCTTCCACGTCTTGCGATAGACCGAAAGGTTGCGCTGCCAGACGCGGACAAAGCGGCGGCTGAAACGCCCAGGTGAAGGAAAGCGGATCATTCGCGCAGCTCCCGGCCGGTCAGGCGCAGAAACACGTCTTCCAGGGTGGCCTGACGCAGGGTGCAGCCGCCCGGGCAGAAGTCGCGGGTCAGATGGAGAAAAAGATCGTCGGCGCCGTGGTTGTAAACCAGCAGGCGCGTGCCCAGGTCTTCAAAGGCGCAATTTTTCCGACGCAAAAAGTCGCGTAAATTTTCGTCAGGGTGATTCACTTCGATGACTTCACGACCGACGTGAGCGCCGATCAGAGCCGCAGGCGCTCCCTCTACCAGCACCTTGCCCTGGTCAACGATCACCAACCGGTCGCACAGGCGCGCCGCTTCATCCATGTAGTGCGTGGTCAGAACAATCGTCAGCCCTCGGCTTTTGAGGTCTTCCAGGCGCTGCCACACCTGGTGGCGCGATTGCGGATCGAGGCCGGTGGTGGGTTCATCGAGAATCACCAGGTCGGGGCGGTTGATGATGGCGCGCGCCACCATCAACCGCCGTTTCATGCCGCCGGAGAGTTCGCGGATGTTGGCGTCGCCGCGGTGGTCGAGAGCAAAGAAGCGCAGCAATTCCTCGCTGCGCACCTTCGCTTCGCCGCGCGGCAGATCGAAATAGCGGGCGTAAACCAGCAGGTTTTCGCGCACCGAAAGGTCGGGGTCGAGATTGTCCTCCTGCTGGCAGATGCCCATGCGCTGCTTGATGTGGCGCAGGTTGGTCGCCAAATCCCGCCCGAAGATTCTAAGACATCCCCCGCCCATGGGACTGTAGCCGTAGAGCATGCGGATGGTGGTGGTCTTGCCGGCGCCGTTGGGGCCGAGAAGCCCGAAGCATTCGCCGCGCTTCACGCGGAATGACAAGCCGTCCACCGCCTTGAACGTGCCGTAGTATTTCTCCAGGTTTTCGGCTTCTATGACCCAGCGCTCATCGGGACGTTCCCCGGCGTCAGCCATCACTTCACTGCAAGTGCCTCCATCGGTTCAAGCTTCCAGATGTCGCGGTTGTATTCGCGCATGGTGCGATCGGTGGAGAATTTGCCGCTGGCCGCGGTGTTGAGAATGCTCATGCGCGCCCAGCCTTCACGGTCGCGGAAAGCATCGTTGGCCTGCTGCTGGGCTGCGACATAGTCGCTAAAATCAGCCAGTGTCAGCCAAGGGTCGTGGCGGCTGGTGACGGCGGCCAGAACCGGGTCGAAGATGCCGGGCTCGAACTGGTTGAAATGGCCGCTTTCCAGAAGTTGCAGCACTCGCGCCAGGTTCTCATCCCCGGCGATGATCGCCGCAGGATCGTAATGCCTGCGGGTTTCAACCACCTCTTCGGCGTTGAGGCCGAACAGGAAGAAATTTTCTTCGCCGACCTCTTCGCGGATTTCAATGTTGGCGCCGTCCATCGTGCCGATAGTCACCGCACCGTTCATCATGAACTTCATATTGCCGGTGCCCGAAGCCTCCTTGCCGGCCGTGGAAATCTGCTCCGAGAGATCCGTTCCGGGGCAGATGGTTTCCATGGCGGTGACGCCGTAATTGGGGAAAAACACCACTTTGAGCAGATCACCCACCGCGGGGTCATTGTTGACCACTTGCGCCACGTTGTTGACCAGCTTGATGATGCGTTTGGCCATGGCGTAGCCCGGCGCCGCCTTGCCGCCGATCAGCACGCAGCGCGGCACCAGATCCTGGGCATCGTCACGCTTGATGCGGTCGTAGAGGTGAATGACATGCAGCACGTTGAGCAGTTGTCGCTTGTATTCATGGATGCGCTTGACCTGGACGTCGAACATTGCATCGGGATTGAAACGGACCCCGCAGCGGGCCTGCACCAGCTCGGCCAGGCGCTCCTTATTGCCGCGTTTGATGGCCAGCCATTGCTTGCGAAAGGCACTATCCTCGGCCAGAGGTTGCAGTTGGCGCAGCTGGTCGAGGTCGGCCACCCAGTCGTTGCCCAGGGTGGTGCGTAGCAGCTTGGTCAACGTCGGGTTGGATGAGGCGATCCAGCGGCGCGGGGTGACGCCGTTGGTCTTGTTGTTGAATTTCTCCGGCCACATTTCGTAGAAATCGCGGAACAGGCCTTGCGTCAGCAGCCGCGAATGCAGCGCGGCCACGCCGTTGACCGAGAAGCTGCCGACAATGGACAGATAAGCCATCCGAACCATGGGTTCCACGCCCTCCTCGATAATGGACATGCGCCGCACACGCTCCTTGTCCCCCGGCCAGCGCTGGGCGACCTCGGCGAGAAAGCGCGCGTTGATTTCGTAAATGATATCGAGCAGGCGCGGCAGCAACCGCTCGAACATGCGCACCGGCCATTTTTCGAGGGCTTCGGGCAGCAGCGTGTGATTGGTGTAAGCCATGGTGTGGGTAACGATCTCCCAGGCCTCATCCCAACTCAGCACGTGATCGTCGAGAAGCAGGCGCATCATTTCGGGCACGCACACTGCCGGATGGGTGTCGTTGAGCTGGAACACGTTTTTCGCGGAAAAATCGGCCAGGTCGATGCCGACGGTGCCGATCCACTGCTGAAGCACGTCCTGCAGGCTGGCCGAGGCGAGAAAGTACTGCTGGCGCAACCGCAGCTCCTTGCCGCTTTCCGAGGCGTCGTTGGGATAGAGCACCATGGTGATCTTTTCCGCGTCGTTTTTGGCCGCCACCGATTCGGGATAGGCGCCCGCGTTGAATTCGCCGAGATTGAATTCGTCGGTGGCCGCCGCGCTCCACAGGCGCAGGGTGTTTACCGTGCCGTTGCGGTAGCCGGGGATGGGAATGTCGTAGGGCACCGCCAGCACATCGGTGGTGTCGATCCAGCGCGCGTTGAGCCGCCCTTCGGGCCCGCGCTTGACTTCGCTGCGCCCGCCGAAGCGCACCCGTTGCGCGAACTCGGGGCGCTCGATTTCCCAGGGGTTGCCCTCGCGCAGCCAGTGGTCGGGTTCTTCGACCTGTTCGCCGTTGCGGAATTTCTGGCGAAACATGCCGTAGTGGTAGCGGATGCCGTAGCCGCGCACCGGCAGTTGCAGTGTCGCGCAGCTATCGAGAAAGCAGGCTGCCAGCCGCCCCAGGCCGCCGTTGCCGAGGCCCGCATCGGCCTCGCACTCGGCCAGTTCCGCAAGTTCGAGTCCGTAGCGGCGCAACGCACCTTCGGCCTCGCCGTTAAAGCCCAGGTTGAGAATAGCGTTGCCCAGAGCGCGCCCCATGAGATATTCCAGGGAAATGTAATAGGTTTGGCGGCAGCCGCTTTCCTGTTGGGCATAGCGGGTGTTGCGCATGCGTTCCAGAAGCCGCTCGCGCAGAGTCAGAGTCAGGGCCTCGTAAAGGTAGTGGGGGGTGCGGCAATAGCGGTCGCGACCGAGGTGATGGACGTAGTAACGGCGAAAATCATCCGCCAGACTCTGCGCGTCGTTGCCCAGAGGCGGTACGTCGGTCAACGCCGGTTGCGGATGGCTCAATTCAAGATGGCGTCGGGGCATGGCGATTTTTTCCTTTGTTTTGATCCGTTTGTAATAAGGGAGCGAAATGTCGAAATAACACCCTACTGCAAAAGGGCATGAGGTCAAGGGACAACGCCCATGAATTTCGGTTGCGGCTTATTTCTTTTTCTTTCCTTTTTGTTTCTTTTCCTGCGGCTTTTTCAGCAGATCGCCAAGCGTGCCCAATCCCGCGCCACGCTCCTCCTGGAGATAGGAGCGGACATCCGCCTCGCCGGCCTCCGCGCTTTCTTGCGCCGCCGGAACCAGTGAAATGCGCCGCTCCGCGCTATCGATTTTTTCCACCCGCACGGCAAGATCCTGGCCCTCCTTAAGAACCTCGCGTGGATGATTGATGCGTTTGCCGCCGCCGATTTTGGAAATGTGTACCAGCCCGTCAATGCCCTCCCCAAGGGTGACGAAGGCGCCAAAAGGCGCAAGGCGCGACACTTTTCCCGTATGCAGCGAGCCTTCCGGAAAGTCACGGGCCACGAGCGCCCAGGGGTCGTCCAATGTGTCCTTGCGGCTGAAGGAAAAACGGTTTTCAGCCCAATCGATGCTTTTGATGCACACCGCGATTTCCTGCCCCTCGTGCAACACGTCGCGGATGTCCGCGACCCGGCCCCAGGCGAGTTCGGAGATGGGCAGCAGCCCTTCCACGCCGCCGATATCGATAAAGGCGCCGAAATCGCGCAGGGAGGTTACCGTCCCGCGCACCGTCTGCCCTTCGCGCAGGGTTTCGCGCAGCTTCGCGCGTTGTTGCTCGCGCTCCTCTTCCAGCACTGCCCGGTGTGAAACCACAATGTTGCGGCCCTGTTCGCCGTACTGGCTGATCCGAAAGGGCAGGGTGCGTCCGATCCATTCCGCGGACGATTCGCTGCGTCGCAAGCCCATTTGCGAGAAAGGGCAAAAGGCGCGGGTCTGGGCGGCGAGACGGATTTCAAAACCACCCTTGATCTCCTTTTCCACCTGGCCATCCACCGGGATACCGCTCTTCCAGGCCTCTTCCAGGTCGCTGCGGCCGGCCGCGCCGCCGATGCGCAGGGCAAAGCGCAATTCGCCGCCGCTGCGGCTGAGAAAGTAGACATCGAGCATGTCGCCCAGAGCCACGGTCAGTTGTCCCTCATCGTCGAGCAATTCCCGCCGGTCGAGAACTCCCTCGCCCTTCTGCCCCACATCGAGAAACGCCCAGTCGCCGCTGAAGGCAAGGACTTTAGCGCGGATTTTCTGCCCCGGTTCGAGCCTGGGCGCGGCCTTGCCGCCGAGACTTGCCTCCAGCATGGCGGCGAAATCCTCTTCGGGCTCCTCGGCGTCGTGGTTGTCTTTGGTCTCTTCGGTCATGGAGAACTCCTTCACTCAAAACAAGAATAAGGGAACGCAGATAAGAGCGGAAAAAACGGGGTTGAAATCTTTGTTTTTCTTGAAACATCATCTCCCCTCAGCAGGAGGGGGTTGATGGGTTGTTTTTTTCCGCATTTATCCTGCAAATCTGCGTCCCATTGATTTTCCGTCAAGCTTTTGAACCTTTCTTCTCACTCGCTGTCGCCGTGCGCGGTTCATCGCCCAGCAGCACCGCGATCCAGCGCGTATCCGGAGTGTTTTCCAGTGCGATTTTGACCGTCATGGTAAGGGGTACCGAGAGTACCATGCCGATCGGCCCCAGAACCCAGGCCCAGAAGACCAGGGAAAGAAACACCACCAGGGTCGAGAGTCCCAACCTGCGCCCCATGATTTTGGGCTCGATGAAATTGCTGAAAATCACGTTGATAAGGACATAGCCGCCGACCACGATAAGGGCGCGCAGGAAGCCGAACTGAATAAATGTCAGAAGCACCGCCGGTATAGCGGCGATGACCGAGCCGATGTTGGGCACATAATTCAGGAAAAAGGCCAGCAGTGCCCAGAGTACGGGAAAGTCGACGCCGAGCAGGGCGACCCAGATGCCCACCGCGACACCGGTTCCCAGGCTGATCAAAGTTTTCATGGCCAGGTAGCGCTTGATGCCTGCGGCTACGCGGGACAGTTGTTGTACCGGAGTCTGTGCCTGAGGAAAGGCGGTGCGCAGTTTGGCGGGAAAGTTTCCAGCTTCGAAAAGCATGAAAATTACGGTGATCAGAATCAGAAACATATTGGTCAGCATGCCGCCGAGACCGGTCAGCATCTTTCCGATCAGGGCCATCGCCGCGCCGGGATCGATGAGTTCGAGAAAGCGCTCGCGGGGAAGATCGACGCCGAAGTGCGCGAAGAGGGCAAGCAGAGCGGCCGCTTCTTCTCTCAGGCGTTCCTGGTAGCTCGGCAGCTTTTCGATAAACGTATCGATAGAGGCGCCGACAATGGCGCCCAGCAGCAGTTCAATAAAGAGGATGATCAGAATGATCGTCGCCACGGCGACAATCGGCGGAAATCCGCGGCGTGTAAGCCAGAAAAAAGTCGGACTGCAGACAACCGCCAGAAAGACAGCGAGCAGAAAAGGCACAATAAGCGTTGCCGCCTCGCGCATACCCGCCACCACCACGATGAAAGCGGCAGCCGTGAGCAGAAAACGCGAACCGCGGCCCCAGGCCATTTGATCGGACATGATGAAAAGCGCCTCGTCGGTTGGAAATTGCCGCCATTGGACAACAAAAGCGCACGGACGTCAATGTGTTCCCGAAGGAAGCACGAGGAAGAGAATGGCTTCGATGCGCGTCTTCCCTTGACGGCAGATGCGAACGGCGTTATTTTTGCTTAAAAAATTTACCGAGAATTAAAATGGTCATCGGCGTTCCCACGGAAATCAAAACTCATGAGTACCGCGTCGCTCTGACACCCGCCGGCGCACGCACCCTGGTCGAAGACGGTCACCAAGTCCTGGTGCAGGCCGGCGCCGGGCTTGGCAGCGGCATTGGCGACGAGGAGTACCGGCGCGTCGGCGCTGAACTGGTGGAGAGCGCCGCCGATGTTTTCGCTGCCGAGTTGATGGTCAAGGTCAAGGAACCGCTGGCAGCTGAATACGACCTGCTGCGTCCGGAACAGATTCTTTTTACCTTCCTGCACCTGGCGCCGGCGCGCGAACTGACGCAGAAGTTGCTCGAACGCGAGGTGGCCGGGGTCGCCTACGAAACCATCGAGCTGGCCGACGGCAGCCTGCCGCTGTTGCAACCCATGAGCGAAGTCGCCGGGCGCATGGCGGTGCAGGTCGGCGCCCATTATCTACAAAAAGAAAACGGCGGGCGCGGCGTACTTCTGGCCGGAGCCCCCGGCGTCAAACCCGGCAAAGTGCTCATCGTCGGCGCCGGCACCGTCGGGCGCAACGCGGTGCGCATTGCCGCAGGCATGGGCGCCGATGTGCGCGTGATGGATGTGAGTCCGGCGCGCCTGGCCTGGCTCGACGACCATTACGGCAACCGCATCAGTACGCTGATGTCCAATTCACAGAATATCGAGGACGAAATCCTCGACGCCGATCTGTTCATCGGTGCGGTGCTGACGCCGGGCGCCCGCGCCCCGCGCCTGGTTGGGCGTGAGCTGCTGGCACGCATGAATCCGGGCAGCGTCATCGTCGATGTGGCCGTCGATCAGGGGGGCTGTGTTGAAACCATCCGTCCCACCACCCACGACGCTCCGGTCTACGAGGTCGATGGCGTGATCCATTACGGGGTGGCCAACATGCCCGGCGCGGTGAGCCGCACCAGCACCTTCGCCCTGACCAACAGCACATTGCCCTACCTGCGCAAAATCGCCGACCAGGGTTTGGCCGCCGCCTGCCGCAAGGATGAAGCCCTGCGCCGCGGCGTCAACACCCTGGGTGGAACTGTGCGCAACCGGCCGGTAGCCGAGGCCCTAAACCTGGAATTTCAGGAATACTGGCCCTGAAAAAACGCAAAGTTCGCGGAAAACTCCAGGAAGATCAGGGAGGATAAGGGTTTTTTCCAGGTGTTTTCCCTGCGCCCTTCGCGGGCTCAGCGGTAAAAAAAAGATTTTTATACGCAGATATCTCTTTGTTGCCATTAAACCTCCTCCAAAACGGCAATTCCCTAAATAAGAGATATGATATTGCGACCCCCGAGCTCCCCACTCGGGGGATTTTTTTTGGAAAAATCGTCAGATGTCAGGTGTCAGGTGGATTGAGGCAAGTTAACTGTGTGGGGCGGCTTGTGGGTTTGGTTTTTCCAACGGACCACGGACTACTGACAATATTCATCAATCAAATACCGCGCAATACTGCGCTTCGGCGGCAGAACGGGTAAGTCGTCGACACTGAACCACCTGGCATCTTCCAGTTCCGACTCCTGCACTTTGATCTCGCCCCCGGCGTAGTCGGCGACAAAACCGGCCATGAGCTGGCTGGGAAAAGGCCAGCTCTGGCTGCCGACGTAGCGGATGTTTTGCACGCGAATGCCGGTTTCTTCCAGAACCTCGCGCGCCACCGCCTCTTCCAGGCATTCGCCGAACTCCAGAAATCCCGCCACCAGGCTGTAACGATTGGGCGGCCAGGCGGCCTTGCGGGTGAGCAGCACCTCGCCGGGGCGGCGCACGATGACGATGACACAGGGGTGAATGTGGGGGTAGTGAGCGTAGCCGCAGCTCTTGCATTTCATGCCCCATTCGCCGGGCACGGGTTGGTTGCCCTGACCACAGCGGGAACAGAAGTGGCTGTTGTCGCGCCAGTGCAGGACCTGCGCGGCGATGCCGCCCAGCGTCAGTTGGGCGATGTCCATGCGCGGCTGCGCTCCGAGCAGGCTTTCCAGAAAAAATCCCGCAGGTACGCTCGCATCGCGGTCTAAACGCAAGGCACGCAGAGGCTGGCCGCACAGACGCCCCAGATACAGGGGAGGGTCGGCGGCCGGCATGGGGCAGGACCCCGCGGGCAGTTGGATGAGTCCGTTTTCCTCACGTAATAAGAGTTCGGTGCCGTTCAGGGCCAGCCACCAGCCGGTGTCGCCGCCGGGATCGCAGTCGGGCGCACCGCGCGTGAAATCGCCGATGCAGGTGTCGTTGAAGGGCAGGTGGGCTGGGGATGGGTAGGCATCGGGCAGGGGCGCCACGGGTTTACTCCCCACCGCGTCGCGCCGCCAGCAGCAGAGCGAGCTGCGTTTTACCGTCGGGGATGTCGCCGCGCGCCACCATGGCCAGCGCCTCATTGAACTCCGTCGGCACCACCTCGATGTACTCATCGGGCTCCAAGGCGCGCTCCACCGGTTCGAGATTCGAGCCCAGGAAGAGATAGACCACCTCGTCGCAAAACCCTACGGCGGTGAGCATTTCCCCAAGCGGCTCAATCTTATCGGCGCGATAACCGATCTCTTCCTGAATCTCGCGCGCAACGCACTCCCGCGGACTTTCGCCGGGCTCCAGGCGTCCGGCGGGAATTTCCCACACCATGCCGCCCGCCGCCGGGCGAAATTGGCGGATGAGTAGCACCCGGCCATCCCCAAGCACCGGCAAAATGGTCGCGCCGCCGGGATGGCGCACCATCTCGAACACCGCGCGGCGTCCGTCCGGCAGTTCGTGTTCTTCGCGATTCAGGGAAAGGATGCGTCCTTCAAATATCTTTTCGACCATGCGGGGCATAGGCAAGCAACCTGATGAGAAGTGATGAGAGAGGTCATTAACGCCGAGAGAAACAAGCGCTCCAAAGTATAAACGGATCTCGATGGTTTTTCAGCCGTTTTCCATTGAGACCGAGGAAAAGAAGAAATTCGGCAGCACATAGGTAAACGTGGCAACAACGTCCCCGGTTGGTTTTCTTTGTTGATATGTGCATGGGATATGGGTATGTTTAAGTGTATAAGGGATGGAGGGTGAATATGTCTGTTGTCGAAAAGACGTCACGCGTTTTGCGGCGTGCCGCCAATGTGTCGATCAATGAGCAGTTGCTGGCCGAGGCCCGAGATTTGAAAGTGAATATTTCGCGCGCGGCTGAAGATGGTTTGGCGCGTGCGGTCGCGGCGCGGCGCGGCGAGCTGTGGCTGGAACAAAACCGCGCGGCTTTGGAGAGTTCGAATGACTACGTCGAACGGCATGGTCTTCCCCTGGCGCGATACCGGGGGTTTTAATGGCGCGATTTGATGTTTATCTGAACAAGGAAGGGCAGGGCTGTTTGCTGGACGTGCAAGCTGACATTCTTTGTCATCTCAATACGCGGCTCGTTGTTCCATTGCTGCCTCAGGCGCAGGCGCCTCAACCCGCACAACATCTCAATCCCTGTTTTGCTATTGCAGGGGAAAGCTTGGTTATGGCCACCCAATTCATGGCTGCTGTCCCCGCGGGCATTCTTGATACGCCCCTGACCGATCTACGTCAGCATCGCCATGAAATCGTCGCAGCCATCGACTTTCTCCTGCAGGGTTTTTAATCGTCGCAAACAAAAAAAGAGGGAGCTTCGCGGCCGGCGAAACTCCCCAATCAAGTGAGTAAGGCGTGAATCGCCTTGGTTTTCGTTAAGCAATAGTTGTGCCGAATTAAGGCTTTTGGCTGGATTGCTTTCCCCGCCCTTAAAATCCGCCTTGATCAGATTTGATCTGTGTCCCATTGCCTAGTTCTTTTTCTCTCCCCCCAGGGCTCATGCCAAAAATTTAGACATCTCTGCCGTTATTGTCACGCAGGTCAAACCGCTGACTGCACAGGCGCACAAATTTCAGCAAGCAGGCGTTGACGCTCTGCGGTTGCTCCAGATTGGCCATGTGTCCGGCACCGGGGATGACGCAGCTGGTGCTGTTGGGCAACGCGGTGGCAAAAGGTCCGATGGTTTCCGGCGGCACGATCTGGTCGTCGTCGGCGCCCATGACCAGGGCCGGGTGGTCGAATTCCCCCAGGCGTGCGCAGTAGTCGGGGCGCTGTGCCATAGCTTCGAGGGACCCGGCCAGCCCCGCGATGGAGGTCTTTTGTATCCAGGAGCGCACTGTGTCCACGATCTGCGGTTGCTCCTTGAGGGTGCGCGGCGCGAAAAGGATGTCAGCAAACGCCTTCTCCACCAGAGCACGCTCCCCGGCGCGCACCTTGGCGGCCAGTTCTGCGCGGCGGGTCTTGCCCGCAGCATCGTCGGCATTGCAGCGCGTGAGCAGAAAGGCAGCACCGGCGACTTTTCGGGGATGGCGTTTCAGCAGGTTGAGCAAAATGTATCCGCCCATGGACATGCCGCCCACCACCGCGCGGCCGATGCCGAGATGGTTCATCAGGGCGACGATATCGTCGGCGAACTGGTCCATGGAGTACCCTTCACGCGGCGCCTCGCTGTCGCCGAACCCGCGCAGATCCGGTGCGACGACACGAAAGCCCGCCGCGCTCAAGGCCGCGACTTGCGGCTGCCACATGGCGCGGCTTAAGGGAAAACCGTGAATCAAAACCACCGCCGGACCGCTGCCCTCGTCGGTGTAGGCGATGCGCAGATTGTTTATGGTTGTGTGCATAGGAGGGGGCCTTTGGTCAGTTGTCAGTTGTCAGTTGTCAGTTGTCAGTTGTCAGTTGTCAGTTGTCAGTTGTCAGTTGTCAGTTGTCAGTTGTCAGTTGTCAGTTGTCAGTTGTCAGTTGTCAGTTGTCAGTGGAATTAGAGGCGGGTAACAATGTGGGCCGGTTTGTCGGTGAGGTTTTTACAACGGACCACTGACAACTAACAGATTCATTTCTTCAAAAACCCAAACAGCCCCTTCTTTTTTGGTGGATCGGGTTCTGCGATGTGGTCGACGACGGGGAAGCGTTCGATGACGGCGCGCACGTGGGGGGCGCCGGCCAGCTCCTGGGTCAGATCGGCGCCGGCCTGATGGGCGCCCTGATGGTCGCCGTCCGTCCACCAGTCGCTGGTGCTGACATCGTACACCTTGCCGTTGATGGCCACATACGCCTTGTTGCCATTGCGTCCGTCGTGTTTCGCGAGGTCGTCCAGGTTCATAGAATTATTCCTTTTTTAAAAAAAACACTTAATCCCCCTTGCATTTTCGAACGAAGTGCGGATAATTTTGTACTTAAGTGCTGTCGCGACTGTGCTTTTGCACAGTCGGCCTGTGTCCCCTGTCAGCACCCACGTTGGGGAAGACATGAACAGTTTACCAGCGAGTTGCGCAAATACCACCGGCGGGATGCAAACCTCCTTCGAACGTCCATCAAGGTTCGTCTTTCTTCCGCGCCTTTCGTCTTCCGGTGTCCGAACATATGTAAATCTATATAGTTTGTGGGTTTTTTTGAATTAAGATTTTGTGAATTTTGGTTGACAAGTCAAGGTCGCGGACTGTATTTTTATGGCCAGCTAATGATTCTGCCACTCATTGTTTTTAGTTAACGCCTAGTCTGGGTGGGGCCAGATGGGCAAGCCGTTGAATCAGAGGGGTTTTTGGTCGACAGACCAGCTTTATCAATTCAGCACGAGAGGGAAGGAGGCACCATGAAAATTTGGCAAGGGCTCACATGCGGTCTGGCATTGGCCACCCTGGCCCTGTGGCCGGTAGGCGATGCCCTGGGGGCCAAGGNTTGGCGCTGTCAAACCATTCGACGACCGTACTGGCGCGGCCTGAACCCTTGGCCCCCAGGGCATCGCCTACCGGCCACAGGGCCAGGGTGGCCAATGCCAGACCGCATGTGAGCCCTTGCCAAATTTGCACGAGAGGGAAGGAGGCACCATGAAAATTTGGCAAGGGCTCACATGCGGTCTGGCATTGGCCACCCTGGCCCTGTGGCCGGTAGGCGATGCCCTGGGGGCCAAGGTTTCAGGCCGCGCCAGTACGGTCGTCGAATGGTTTGACAGCGCCAATGAGCACACCATCGTTCCGGTCTTTCAGTATTTGCAGCTCAACGTGCTCGACATCGCCGATCAGGGCTATGACTTTCGCATGTACGGGCGCGTAGGCGATGATCTGGCCGGCGAGCGCAGCGCATCGGCCAAAAGCCGGCTCTATTTCGCCTACGTCGAGAAGCGCGGCTTTTTCCTCGACAGCCTGGATGCGCGCTTGGGACGTCAGTTCATCACCACCACCGCAGGCGCCTCGCTCATGGACGGTGTGCGGCTCGACTACGGCTTTCTCGACAACTACCGCTTCACGCTGTTCGGCGGCGGTGATGTCACCTATTACGAGGGCTACAACGCCAAGGACGCCATCGTCGGCGGNACTACGGCTTTCTCGACAACTACCGCTTCACGCTGTTCGGCGGCGGTGATGTCACCTATTACGAGGGCTACAACGCCAAGGACGCCATCGTCGGCGGTGAAATCGCAGGCGCCTTCCTTGACCGCAATCTCAACCTGGGTCTCTCCTATGTTTCCAAATGGGAGGGCGGCAATCTCGCCCAGGAACTCTTCGGCTTTGATGCCGAACTCGACCTGTTCAATGCCCTC